>NZ_LOHY01000116.1 GCF_001559795.1 Pseudostreptobacillus hongkongensis
GTTTGTTGGTACATGTTCTGTTATATTATAAACAATTTTTTAATAAAATTAATTTAAATAAAACAAATACTAGCAAAATAATATGTATAGATGGTGTTGTTGGTGTTGGAAAATCTTCACTTGCTGAAATATTGGCAGATAAATATGGATACAAACTATATGAAGAACCTGTAATTAATAACCCTATTTTAGACAAATTCTACTATGATAAAAAAAGATGGTCTTTCCCTCTTCAGATATTCTTTTTAAACAAAAGATTTCAATCTATAAAAGAAGCTGAAGCTTATCAAAATTGTATTATGGATAGATCTATTTATGGAGATATAATCTTTTCTAGAATGTTAGCTGAAGATGGTGATCTAACTATGGAAGAATTTGAAATTTATGAAGAACTATTAGGTAATATGCTAGAACATTTAAAAACACCTAAATTAACTATATATTTAGAATCTAATGTTGAAAATGCTATTTCTAAAATTAAAAAACGTGGTCGTGAATATGAAAAAATCGTTGAATATTCATATTGGGAACATTTAAATAAACATTATAAAGAATACTTCGATTCATACAATATATCTGATGTTCTTGTTATAAATGTAGACAATATTGATTTTGTTAATAATCTTGAAGATAGAGCTAAAATACTTGAGATTATCGATAATAAATTAAATGAGACTAAATAGTCTGAATATCGTGTGCTGACCCCAAAAAGTTAGACAAATTAATTTAACTAATTTATCTTTTATTGTTAATTTACTCATAAAAAAACTGCACCTCCAATCTTGTGTCCAAGATTATGGGTGCAGTTCAATGTTTCATTTTTTAATATTCTTTTACACATTTTAATTTCACAAATATCTTCTAGTTTTTTATATTCAATTGAATAATATTTATTATTTTTTGAATCAAAATTTACCCCATCATTATACACATTAATTACATTATCCCCCTCAACAATAACACTTCCATAGATATATTGGTAAATTTTGATTATATTATATTGTCTTGTCTTGTCTTGTCTTCTAGTGTAATTCTATTACCTATGTTTGTCAAGATATATTCTCTATAATATTCATATTCTTTTTGTCTTAATTCTATTTCTTTTGGTAATCCTATATTTAAGTTATTGCATATTTTTTCAAAATTATCTAATACATTTACTATTCTTTCTTGTATTTCTAGTGATGGTAGATTTATTTTAAAATTTTTAATATCTTCTGATGTTATAGATTCAAAAGTTGCTCCTTTCGATTTTCTTTTTAATTCTTTAATATTATTCTTTATATAATGATATATATATTTTAAATTAGATACTTCTTCTTTATTTTTTATCATACATAAACCACGACCTATTGATATATTTCTATCAACTATATTTATATCTCCAACAGGTGCTCTTACACTCATTACTATACTATTAGGTTCAGCATATTTTAAAGGTGATGATGTATATATATTAGAAAATCCTAATATTAAATCTGTAAAATATGTTTTACCTTGATGAAATTCTATATTATTATTCAATTTTATTTCTGATAAAGTTTTACCTTCTGGTGAAACTCCCATTACTATATCACAACAATCAATAAGATTTACTTTCTGAACTTCAATATCCAAATTATCTATATTCTTAAATTCAAGTAAATAATCTCTATAATAACTATATTCTTTTTTTCTTAGCGTTAGCTCTTTAGTTAGCTCTTTAGTTAGCTCTTTAGTGTGGTCTGTAAACTTGTCTAATACCCTCACAATTTCTTCTTGTATATCTAATGGGGGAATTGGGATTAATATATTATTTAATTTTTCCTTTGAAAGATTAAATCTTGTTACCCCATTTGATGCTTTCTTTATTTCTTTCCTTATTTTCATACATCTAAATAAAAATTTTGAAAATTTAGGTATAATTTTTATATTTTCATTAAATCTTAACCCAAAAGAAAAACTATTTAAATATATATTTTCTTTTAATTCTTTTGTAACTACTGAACTTAATCCTACTTCATCTAAATTTTCAGAAGAACCTGTAAATAAAACATCTCCATATTTAACAAAATTTTGTTTTTCATTTTCTTCAATTTTAACTAATTCTAATTCATCAAAATTTATTTCTAAATTATTATATATATTCTTATATGGTATATATTTTGAATTTCCATTTTCAAAATCATATTTATTTTTACCAGTTAAACCTCCATATATTATAGAAATATCCCCCAACTTCTTCCACTCTACT
>NZ_LOHY01000117.1 GCF_001559795.1 Pseudostreptobacillus hongkongensis
GGTAGATCATATAGAGTTAGAGATTATTATCAAGAATAAAAAACTACATTCTTATTTTGGCACAATCTTACATTTTTATATTGACATTAACACATATTTTATAACAAACAAATATTACTCCTTTTATCAGATATTTTAATTATATCACATTATGACTTTTTTATATACCAATTTTTATCCCAATTAATAGATCCAAATTTATATTCTGATTCATGTAATAATTCTGATATCTTAAACTTATCTAACTCTTCATAATATTTATCAAGTGAATCTAATAAAACCTTATAAATCTTTTCTTCTCATTCTTTAATATGTTTTGTATCTTCAAATATCTTATATCCTAAATAATTAAATTCTATTTCTTTATCATTTATTTCTATAGCAACAAAAATATCTTTTAAACTTATTTCTTCCATGAATTTATTTAATATATATCTAATATACTCATCTTTTTTTATTTCTGTAATTTCCTCCGATCTAAAGATATTTCATAATCTTAGGATAAGTATGTATCCTAAATCAGAAAATCTCAAGTACTTTTTGCAAAAAAAAATATAAATAGGTGTAAGTAAAACTTACACCCATATTAACTATATTCCATCTTCAAAATAATTATTTTGTTCTTTTATTTTGACTTCAAAACCTTGTATTTCTGATTTTCCAACTTCTATAGAAAAATCATATATTTTTTCTATATCTGAGTATTCTCTTTCGGATATAACTTCAAGAACCATAGGTAAATTCATACCAGCAACTACTTTAACATTAGCTTTATTCAAACTTAAAACTGACGCTAATTTAAATGGTGTTCCTCCAGCTATATCTGTTAGTATTAATACTCCATCTTCATTTAATTTATCTATACCTTCTGATATCTTAGATTCCAAAACTTCAGGTGTTATATCTTGAGTAAAGTCATAATATTCTAATTTATCAACACTACCCATAACTAAATCAACTGAACTTTTTATACCAGAAGAAATTTTACCATGTCCTGTTAAAATAATTCCTATCATTTAAATACCTCTTATAATATTCCTAAATATGCTCCAAGAACACCCACTAACAATGTAATTAATACTAGATAAATTGGTGAAACTTTCTTCTTAATTAAATATAAAATTAAGAATGTATAAGAAACTGGTAATAATTTTGGCATTACTTTATCTAAAACACCCTCTTGTAATTTAACTGTAGCAGCTCCTGCAACTATTTCTGTTTTAATAGATAAATTAACCATTGAAGCAGCTAAAGCACCAACTACTGTAACTCCAACTATAGTAGCCGCTCTTGAAACTTTTTTAGTGTTTTCTTTTAAACTTGATATGGCAGAAACCCCTGTTCTATAACCATAGTGCATTAATACATAACGTATAATTAATTGAGCTGCAACTAAGAATAAAACATATAGTATAGGACCAAATACTTGACCATTAATAGCCATTTGAGCACCTATACCTGTTGCTATCGGAACTAAAGTTAACCAGAATATTGAATCTCCTATTCCTCCTAAAGGTCCCATAGTAGCAATTTTAATACCTCTTATAGTATCTATATCTTCTTTATTTTCTTCCATTGCTAAAACTATACCTTGAATAAAGTTAATTAAGAATGGATGTGAATTAAAGAATTCTAAATGCAATTTCATTGATTTTTTTAAATCTTCTGGATCTTTATGTATAGCTTTTAATCCAGGTAAAATTGAATATAGCCACCCTGCTGCTTGCATTCTTTCATAATTAAAAGATCCTTGTAAAAATAATGAACGGAAAATCATTTTGTCTAGTAATTTTTTATCAATAACTTTTCTCACTTCTCTATCTTGATATCTGTTAGATTCCATCATCGTAATTTTCCTCCTTTTCAACAACAGGTTTACTTCCTAAAATGTATAAATCATACATCGCTATAGAAACTCCTAATAAGGCTACTGCAAGTGTATCTAAATGTAAATAAGCTGAGAATATAAATCCTACTATTAAGAAAGGTATATAATCTTTCTTTAACATAATATTTAATAGTATACCAAATCCAACTGCTGGCATCATTCCACCTGCAACTTTAAATCCATCTATTAATTTCGCTGGGAATGCATTAACTATACCGGCTAATTTATCAGCTCCAAAGTAAACAACTAAGAATGAAATTCCTCCCCAAAGTATAAATCTTACAACTAATTGTGAAAGATTTAATATTTCAAGACCTCTAATATCTAGTTTTTCAGCCATTTCATCTGCTTTATGCATAAGTGGACTAAATACTGTAAACATTAAAGTTACCATTATTTGTGCAAGTAATGCAAATGGATAAGATAGCGCAGATGCAGCTTCAGGATTTAAAGAACCTTTAGATAAAATTGCAAGAGATATACCAACAACTGCTCCTATAACTACGTTAGGCGGTTGTGCTCCTGCAAGTGGCATTAATCCCATATACATTAATTCTAACATACCTCCAGTTACTAACCCTGTCTGAAGGTCACCAAGAATTAGTCCTATAACTAATCCTGACACTATAGGTCTATGCATTGTTTCTAAGAAGTCAAACTGCTCTATCCCACAAAAACCAGCCCATAGCGCAATTAATAATGCTTGTAATAACATTAAAAACACCTCACTTTTATTTTTGTAACTATATTAATTCCATAATATTTTTACCTTTATCTGAAGGAACTCCTCTTAAATCAAGTTCTACTCCTAATTCATTTAATCTCTTTAAAGTTTTAATATCATCTTCATCAACAGAAACTGTCGCGCTTATTTGTTTTTTCCCTTCTGAAAAATGCATATTACCTATATTTAAATATTTTATAGGTACTCCACCTTCAACAAGTTTTAATGCATCTTGAGGAGTTTTAACAACTAAAAATATTTTTTGAGCATCTGATGCTTTATGTATAACATTGATAGTTTTTTCAATAGTGAAATATCTTGATTGAACTCCTTCAGGTAACACCATATCCATTAAACTTTGTTGAACTGGGTCATTTGCAACCACATCATTTGCAACTAAAACTAAATTAGCTTGTATACTATTTACCCAAGTCATTCCAACTTGACCATGTACTAATCTATTATCTACTCTAGTAGAAAGTATATTTGGCATCTTTATCACTCCCTATTTTATGTGGTTCTTACCACTTATTTATACTACATTATACCTTGACTTTTTAAATTGTCAATAATTAAAAATCAATTTTATTTAATACTTAATATATAAATTTTAATAATAAAATAGACTGTTATCTATATGAAAAACAGTCTATTTATATATATGGATATTTTTATTTATTATTCTTTAACTACACCTGCAGCCTGTGTTGCAAGTTTTAATGAACCTGACATTTTAGGTTTATCTCCTAATTTAAATGTTATTTTAGTATTATAATCATCAAAATTACATGTTCCTTGTTTACATACATTTGATTCTTTCATATTTAAAACTTTTGATAGAAATTTATAATTAGAATCAAGATTTTTACTTATTCCATCTTTTAATCCCATAGTTGCTATTTGTTTAAGAGCTTCATCTTCAAACTCTTTACTTACCTTTGTTAAACGAGGATGAAAAATAGGATCTATTTTACTAGCTGAATATCTATGATAAAATCTTAAATTTGCTATAGGCATAAATCCACTAGAGAAGTATTGTGCTGTTGCTATAGTTCTTTGCATACTATTTGCATAAATATTTACTTCATCTGTATTTGGAATATATTTTTCAGTAAACATACCCTCATTTATTAACCATTTTCTTTAATATTGTCCCATCATAGTTTCAAAAATACCACCATGAGATGTTAATTCACTTGGATTTGATGACCACTCTATCCATTCATTAGGTATTATTTTACCTAAAACACTATCATTTGAAGAAAGAGGCACCCTTATATTATGTCTACTTAAAACAACAACTTCTTTCAATTTATATTTATCTTCATTCTTAATTTCATTACCATATAGTTATAATTGAAAAACTAACAAGAATAAGCCTAAAAAGTATAACATTTTTTTAATAACTACCCTTCAATATTTTATTTAAATTCATGTATTTGGAATTTTTTAACTACTCTATTAACTTCTCCACTTGGGAAAGGATTATCTGTAGTTAAATTAAAATATTGTGATTTAAAGAAAGCATACATTTGCCCATAAACTAAATATGTAAATATATTTGTTTCAGGATTTTCATCAACTCTTGGAGTTACCATTGTTGTACTAACACTTTCTTCTTTATTTCCTCCTCTTATACTATAGCAAACTATTTCATTAGCTATTGATTCAGTTTTCATTTCATCTAATATATCTAATGCATATTTTTTTGCATACTCATCATGTGAAAGTAATAAAAATACTATAGTTTCATTATTTATAACAGATTTTGGACCGTGTCTAAACCCTAAAGTAGTATCACTTTTAGCAACAACTTTTCCAGCTGTTAACTCCATAACTTTTAAAGTTAGTTCTTCTGCTAAACCTCTGTATATTCCATCACCTAAAACTATAATTCTATCATGGTTTCCTTTACTAATTTCTTTCATAGTTTCAAGTTTATTTTTCAATTCTTCTTCAGCAATTTTTACAGCTTTTCTCATTCTTTCAGGATTTGTTGGTTTATAGAATACAAGCATAGCTGTCATCAACATACTTGAAAAACTACTTGTCATAGCAAATCCTTTATCATTACTTCCTTCTGGCATCATTAATACTAAAGTATTTGATTTAAACTCATCTGTCTTAGACATTAAAGCAAGTTCTCCTTCAGGATTACAAGTAATAAACAGATGATAAACTTCTTTAACAATTTGATTTACTAAATTAATTGTTGCAACTGATTCAGGTGAATTACCTGATCTAGCAAATGATACCAATAACACTTTACTATCTTTTTTTAAATAGTTAAGTGGATTATTTACAATATCTGTAGTTGCTATAGATGAAAAATTAATATCTTGCATACTATTTAATAAAGGAGCTAATATATTTCCTACATATTCTGATGTACCTGCTCCTGTAAATATTACATTTACATCTTTCCCAACTTTTTCAAGAAACTTTTCAATTTCTTCCTTTTTTACTTCATAATTTTCTATAGCTCTATACCAAATATCTGGTTGTGTAGCTATTTCTTTTGCAGTGTTGTATGAATTAGTTTCTAATAAAACTGATTCTTCTATTCCTAAATATTTCATAAAACCTCCTAACTGGTACTTACCACATTATATTATACCTCAAGAATCTTAAAAGTCAATATATCTTATATATTTTTTTGAATTTGACATTTATTTAGATGATATATATAATGTAAAAGTAAGAATTAAAGAAAGGAAATTTATGGAACAAAAATTACAAAATCCTATGGGATATAAACCCATACCAAAATTATTATTTTCTATGACTATACCTTCTGTAATAGCTAATTTAGTAAATGCTTTGTACAATATAGTTGATCAAATATTCATAGGTAGAGGAGTTGGATATTTAGGAAATGCAGCAACAAATATAGCATTCCCATTGACTACTATCTGTCTTGCACTAGGTCTAATGACTGGTATAGGAGCTGCATCAAATTTCAACTTAGAATTAGGTAGAAAAAATGAAATCAAAGCTCGAAAAATTGCAGGAAGTGCAATAACTTTCTTATTTATCATAGGAATAATATTATGGTTAGGTGTAACACTATTTTTAAAACCACTAGTAACTGCATTTGGTGCAACAGATAATATACTTGAATATGCTATGTCTTATACAAAAATAACATCAATTGGACTACCATTTTTCTTAATATCCGTAGGTATAAACCCACTTATTAGATCTGATGGTTCTCCTAAATATTCAATGTTTGCAATTATAGTTGGAGCTCTTTTAAATACTATACTTGATCCTATATTTATCTTTATATTTAATATGGGAATAGAGGGAGCAGCCATTGCAACTGTAATATCTCAAATAGTTTCAACTATTTTAATTTTAGGATATTTTACAAGATTTAAAACTGTAAAGTTCACATTAAATGATTTTATACCTAGAATTAAGTATATAGCACAAATAATAAAACTAGGACTTTCATCATTTATATTTCAATTTTCAAATATGATAGTTCAAGTTACTACAAATAATATGTTAAAAGTATATGGACAAATGAGTATTTATGGAAGTGATATTCCTATAGCTGTTGCAGGAATTGTAATGAAAGTAAATGTAATATTCATAGCAATAATAATAGGAATAGTACAAGGTGCTCAACCTATCTGTGGTTATAATTATGGTGCAAAAAAATTTAAAAGAGTTAGACAAGCAGCTAATTTAACTTTTAAAATTAGTTTTATTATATCATTAATATGTTTCTTAGTATTCCAAATATTTCCTAGACAAATTATAGAATTATTTGGAGATGGAGATTCAAATTACTTTGAATTTGCAATATTTTATATAAGAGTATTTTTAATGTTTTCAATATTAAATGGAATTCAAATAACTGGTTCAACATTCTTTCCTGCTATAGGTAAAGCATTTAAAGGAGCTATAATATCATTTACAAAACAGTTATTATTCCTATTGCCATTATTAGTAATAATGCCAACAATATTCAGACTTAAAGGAATAGCTTATGCAACTCCAGTTGCTGATTTTTTATCATTTATACTAGTAGTATTCTTACTTTATATTGAATTTAAAGGAATGCCTAAAGAAGATTTATAAACAAAAACCCCCAAGTACATTTTGGGGGTAATTTTATATCTACTATTTTGATTCTTCTTTTTGTTCTACTGGTTGTTGTTCTTGTTGTAAACCTAATCTATTTTTTAAGTCACCTTTTATAAAGTCAAGAATTTCTTCCTTATTATCTAAATTCCATTTACCATCAACTTTAGACATTTTTACTTCTATTGTTTTATCAACATACTTTAATTCTTTTTCTTTACTTAAATTTGCAAAATAGTCTTCTACTATTTTATTAATTTGTTCCTCTGTTGCATTACCTTTTAAAGTTTCTTGTAACATTTGACCAAATACTTCTTGCATATATGGTAATATATCTACTGCTTTAATATTTAATTCTATAGTTGAAGCATCATTTTTTTGATCTACTTTACCTATAGTATATTGAAATTGTTTCATTAGACTTTCCATTCCTAATGCTATTTTTTCATTTGATTCTACTAATTTTTCTGTAGTTTTAATATTTTCTAATTCTTTAACTAAAGCTTGTTTTGAAGCTGGTTCTCCACAAGATATTAATAATATTAAAGAAAATATAGTAACAAAAAATCCTTTTAATATTTTTTTCATTTATTTTCCTCCTAAAATATCTAATAATTTTTTAGTTTGTTCTTCATATCCTGGTTTTTCAAGTAACGCAAACATATTTTTCTTATATGCTTCAACTCCTGGTTGATCAAATGGATTTATTCCTAACATATATCCACTAATTGCAACAGCTTTTTCAAAGAAATAGAATAAATATCCTAAGTGGTAAGGAGTTGCTTCAGGTAAATTGATTATTACATTAGGTACACTTCCATCCACGTGTGCAAGTACTACACCTTTAGATGCTTGCTTATTAACATAATCTATAGATTTACCAGCTAAATAATTTAAACCATCTAAATCTACTTCTTCTTTTTCTATAACTATATCAACTTCAGGCTTATCTATTAATAAAACTGTTTCAAACATAGTTCTTCTAGCTTCTTGTATAGATTGTCCTATAGAATGTAAATCAGTTGAGAAATCAGCTGATGTAGGATATATACCTTTACCATCTTTCCCTTCTGATTCTGCAAATAATTGTTTCCACCATTCTGCAATATAGTGTAATCTAGGTTCATAATTAGTTAATATTTCAATATTTTTACCTTTATTGTATAATATATTTCTTGTAGCAGCATAGATCATAGCTTCATTTTCATAATATGATTTATTAGAAAAGTCTTCCATTGCATCTTTTGCTCCTTCCATTAAATTATCAATAGAAATACCCGCAGCTGCTATAGGTAATAATCCTACTGCTGTTAGAACAGAAAATCTTCCACCAACATTATCTGGTACTACAAATGTTTCATATCCCTCAGTATCAGATAATTTTTTTAATGCTCCTTTACTTTTATCAGTAGTAGCATAAATTCTACGTGCTGCCTCAGCTTTACCATATTTATCTTCTAATTTTTTCTTAAATAATCTAAATGCTATAGCTGGTTCTGTAGTAGTTCCTGATTTAGAAATTACATTAATAGAAAAATCTCTATCTCCAACTAAATCTAATAAATGTTGTAAATAAACTGGACTCATATTAGTTCCTGCAAAATATATTTCAGGTCCTTTTCTACTAGATTTCGGTTGATTATTATAGAATGTATTAGATAAAAATTCTATAGCTGCTTTTGCACCTAAATATGAACCTCCTATACCTATAACTATTAAAACCTCTGAATCATTTTGAATTTTAGAAGCTGCTTTTTTAATTTTTTCAAATTCTGCTTTATCATAATTTTTAGGTAAATCAACCCATCCTAAAAAGTCATTCCCAGCTCCTTTTCCTTCCATTAATATTTTATCTGCTAACTCAACAAAAGGTCTTATTTGGTCAAATTCGTGTTTACTAATAAAATTTTCAGTGTACTTATTTTCTAATCTTAATTTCATTTTTTTCTCCTTATTTACTTAATTCAACTAACTCTTTTTCTATTTTTTTAAAGTCTAAGTTTTCTGATTCTATATCTTTAAAATATCTATATGTTTTAACTTTTAATTCAAGTGCTGCATCTTCATCTATTACTAAAATAGCTTTTCTATGTAATTGTAAAGCTGATATAGTCCATAAATGATTTACACCATCTTCTATTCCCTTATGTATAGCATAGGCTTTCTTAGGACCATTAGCCATTATTAATACTTCACGTGAATCCATTATAGTTCCAACTCCAACAGTTAAAGCAAGTTTAGGTACTTGTGTTATATCATTATTAAAGAATCTTGAATTAACAAGTATAGTATCTTGTGTTAACTCTTTATCTCTAGTTCTTGATGAAAGAGATGATCCTGGCTCATTAAACGCTATATGTCCATCTTCTCCAATTCCACCTAAAAATAGGTTAATTCCTCCAACACTCTTAATCTTATTTTCATATCTCTTACATTCTTCTTCAAGATCTTCTGCAAGTCCATTTAATATATTAATATTTTCTTTTTTAATATCTATATGATTAAAGAAATTTTCATACATAAAATAGTGATAACTTTGGTCATTTTCTGGTGATAATCCAACATACTCATCCATATTAAAAGTTATTACATTTTCAAAAGAAACTATTCCTTTTTTATTTAATTCTATTAAATTTCTATATGTTTCAAGTGGTGTTGAACCTGTTGGCAACCCTAATACAAAAGGTCTATCTTTTGTAGGTTTAAATTTAAGAATTTCTTTTGCAACGTGATATGCACTCCATTTTCCAACTTCTTTGCTATTCTTTACAATCAATAATCTCATTAATGAATCACTCCTTAGCTTATATTATATTATCTTTTTTTACCAATTCTACCAAACCCAGGTATATTACCTGAATTAAACATTTTCATCATTTGTTTCATCTGATCAAATTGTTTCATTAACTTATTAACTTGAGTTACATCTGTTCCTGAACCCTTTGCAATTCTTACTTTTCTACTACCAACTTTTAATAAATTAGGATTTCTACGCTCTTCAAGAGTCATAGAATATATAATTGCTTCAACTTTTTTCATTTCTTTTTCAGCACCTGTAAGATCTATGTCACCCAGTGCTCCCATACCTGGTAACATTTTTAATATTCCACCAAGAGATCCCATTTTTTTAATCATTTTAAACTGTTTTAAAAAGTCTTCATAATCAAATTGATTTTTTCTAAACTTAGCTTCCATTTCTTTAGCTTCTTTTTCATCTATAGCATCTTGAGCTTTTTCAACTAAAGTTACTACATCTCCCATTCCAAGTATTCTACTTGCAAGTCTTTCTGGATGGAAAAGAGAAACATCATCTAACTTTTCACCTTCACTTATGTACTTAATAGGTTTACCTGAGATTGCTTTAATAGATAAAGCTGCTCCTCCACGAGTATCTCCATCAAGTTTTGTTACCACTACACCAGTTATATCTAATTCATCATTAAAAGTTTTAGAAACATTAACAGCATCTTGTCCTGTCATCCCATCTACTACTAAAAGTATTTCATGTGGATTTACCTTACTTTTTACTTCTCTTAATTCCATCATTAATTCTTCATCTATATGTAATCTTCCAGCAGTATCTATTAAAATATAGTCAGAACCTTGACTATTTGCTTCTTTTAATCCTTTATCAACTATATCTAAAACATCATTACTTTCTTCAATAGTAAAAAAAGGTACTCCTATTTGTCCTGCTAAAACCATAAGTTGTTTTTTTGCAGCTGGTCTATAAACATCGGCCCCTATTAAAAATGGTTTATATTTTTCTTTTTTTAATAATTTTGATAATTTAGCTGCAAATGTTGTTTTACCTGCCCCTTGAAGCCCAACAAGCATTATTATAGTTGGCTTACTTTGAGACTTATTTAAAGATGTATTACTTCCACCTAAAATTTCTACTAATTCATCATTTATTATTTTTATAAACTGTTGTCTTGGATTAACTCCTTTAATTACTTCTTCTCCAAGAGCTTTTTCTTTTATTCTATTTACAAAATCTTTAACCACAGTATAGTTAACATCTGCTTCAAGCAATGCAAGTCTAACTTCTCTTAATGCTTCAGTTATATTACTTTCAGTAATTTTACTTTGTCCAGATAATTTTTTAAATGTATCTTGTAATTTATCACTTAAATTTTTGAACATTAAAATACCCCTTCTTCAAATTCTTCTATTAATTTATTTAAATTTTCTATACTTAGATTTTTTTTCAATTTATTTAAACTTTCTAAATATCTCTCATCTCTACTCATTATCCCTAATAAATCTTCATATTTTTCTAGCTGTTTACATCCTCTTTTAATATTATCAAACACAGCCTGTCTTGTAACATTAAAAGCTTCTGCTATTTCTGTTATAGTATTATCCTCCTCCAAATATGCTTCCAAATACTTCTTCTGTTTATCAGAAAAAAGATTTTTGTAATATATAAATAAAGTTGAGTATCTAATATATTCTTCTATTTCTTTCATTATTACATTTTACACTATTTCATATTTTTTTTCAATAAAATAAATAAACAAAGTGCCCCAAAATAGGACACTTCTTATATAAATTTTAGTATTTATGTTATAAAGACAAATCTTTTTTATCAAATCAAACTATTCCAAAAATATATAGAATTATTGATATAATTATTAAGATCCAAAAATCTTGTAAATATCGACTTCCTTCTAATATTTTCTGTGTTTTAAACAATATATTTAATGTAAAATATTTCATAAAATCTAAGTCTTGTGATAATTTAACAATTAAACTTACAACAAAAGATAATAAAGAAATACCTCCACCATATAGCAAACTATTTTTAGTACTATTAAACACACATGAAATACAAAACCTAATACTACTAATACATAAATGATAAAGGAAAACTACTCATTAAGTAGTATGAATTTATCTACATCTAATGTATCTGGTTGCTTTATATTTGCAAACCAAATTCCTATAATTGCAAAAAAGCACCACATAAATAATAAAGAAAGTAATTCTTCTGCATATGGAAAATCTTTCATTTTTCTCATTTTAGCAATTAATTTTTAAAAGAAATGAGCAATACGCATTATTAATAAAAATAAAAAAAATAGTATTTGAAAAATTAAGCAAAGATTATTCTAAAGAAAATATGGGAAATCTAGAATTTGCTTTAGAATACCATATATCTGCTATCATTGGAATAATTTCATACTGGTTTAGTTCAAATAAAAAACTTAAAAAAAGACACTTACTAAAATTTAAGTGCCCAATTTTTAAATTATTCATTTCATTTTTTAACCCCAGAATACACCTAAACATATTAAAACTACTAAAACAGTTTTTAAAATATTTGTCCCCCATACTAATTTGCTCATAATCCCTCCCTATAATTCATTATTTCATTTATATTTCCCTTTATACTTAATAAATATATATAATATTTTCTATATTCCTATAAATACATCTACCAAATCTTTTATCTTTTCGTAAACTTGTTTCTTTTTCTCAAGTCTTGCCCCACCTCTTCTACCAAGTGCTGGTAAAACACTATTTAATTCATTTCCACCTTCTATTACTTCACCTTTTTCTATAGAGTTTTGTATAAATCTATCAGCACCTTCTTTTAGTTTTTCATCATTTATAAGTCCTTGTATTTCCATCATCTTAACATCTCTTGCATAAATATAGAAATTCTCAACTATATTTTCCAAACTTTCCTTATCTAGAATATCAATTTTATCAATAAATTCAAGTATAAGACTTTCTTTAGGTCTACTTTCCATAGAAGAACGTATTAACCTTCTAACTTCATCTTTCAACTTATCAACATTTTCCACTTCTTTAACTTTATCTATAATTATCTTCAAAATATAGTCCAAATTTATTTCATCCGTTTTAAGTAAATCTATATGAAACTCTAAATCATCATCTATATTCTTATTTTTCTCTTCTTTCGCTGGTCTAAACTCTTCTTTAATAGCTAAATACTTACTTTTCATATCTTGCATTTTTCTTTCACTTATTTTCTTTGGTTCATTAACAAATTCATCAAAGTTTTTAAGTACATTATCAAGTTTAATTATTTCATTAAATAATTTAACAAAAAGTTTTTTATCTTCTTCTAATTCTATATTTGTAAATTCGGGTAATTTTTCATCTAAATTATCCACTGCATTTATATATTTATGAATATAATGTTCATAATTTTTCTCAAGTATAATATTTATACTATTTTTATCACCAAATGTTTTAATAGCATCTTTAGTTGCTTGTTCAAGATCTCTATAACATACAATATTACCAAAACTTTTAACCTTATTAAGTATACGATTAGTTCTTGAATAAGCTTGTATCAATCCATGATACTTTAAATTTTTATCAACAAAAAGAGTATTTAAAGTTGGAGCATCAAATCCAGTTAAGAACATTCCTACAACTAAAAGAAGATCAACTTCTTTTTCTTTTACTTTTTTAGCTAAATCTTTATAATAATTTTGAAATCCTTCACCCTCAATAGAAAAACTTGTACCAAATTCTTTATTATAATCATCTATAACATTAATTAAAAACTCTTTAGAAGTTAATTCAAGTTTACTAGGTTCATAATTTTCTTCCTCTATTTCACCTTTACTTCTATACTCTCCTTCTTCATTAGCTACAAAACTAAATATTGTTGCAACTTTAAGTTTTTTATCTTCAGGTAATTTTTCTTGTTCTTTTTTTAATTCTTCATAATATATTTTAGCTGCTTCTACATTTTCCACTGCAAGCATAGCATTAAACCCATTTAATCTTCTATCTTTAATACTATATGATTCATTTCTATGTGTTTTAATATTATAAACTGATAAAACATCTTTAACTATAGCATTTATACGTTTTCTTGAATGTAAATTTACACTATTTTCAATATTCTCATCTTCTTTAAATTCAGGTAAAATATTTTTGTAATCTACCTTAAATTTAAGAACTTTACCATCACGTATAGCATCTGTTATTACATAACTATGAAGCTGTGCCCCAAATACAGAAGCTGTTGTATCTCCTGTTAATGAATTTTCAGTAAATATTGGTGTTCCTGTAAATCCAAATTGATAATACTTTTTAAAAGCTTTCCTAATATTATTTTGTGCTTCTCCAAATTGTGATCTATGACATTCATCAAATATGAATACACATTGTTTAGAATATATATCATGTTCCCTATTCTTCTTAATAAATTCATTTAATTTTTGTATAGTAGTTACAACTATTCTACTATCTTTCTTTTCTATACTTTTCTTCAACTCCTTAGTATCTTTACTTCCATTCACACTATCTTTTTGAAAACTTTGATATTCTTTCATTGTCTGAAAATCTAAATCTTTTCTATCAACTACAAAAAATACCTTGTCTATATATTCAAGTTCAGTTGCAAGTTTTGCTGTTTTAAATGATGTTAAAGTTTTACCACTTCCAGTAGTATGCCATATATACCCACCAGCATCTTTAGAACTTAATTTATTTAGATAACTTGATCTTATCTTCCACAGTATTCTTTCAGTTGCAGCTATTTGATATGGTCTCATTATTAAAAGTATATCACTTGCATTAAATACACAATACTTAGTTAAAACCTCAAGCAAAGTTCTTCTAGCTAAAAATGTAGCTGTAAAATCAACTATATCACTTATCACATTATTCTTTGCATCAGCCCATTCACAAGTAAACTCATAACTATTTTTACTACGTTCAGTAGTATTTGCAAAATATCTTGTATTTGTCCCATTTGAAATAACAAATATTTGTATGTATTTATACAATGAAGAATCTTCATAAAAACTTTCACTACTATATCTATTTATTTGATTAAATGCTTCAAGTAAACTTACTCCACGTTTCTTTAATTCTATCTGTACTAAAGGTAAACCATTAACAAGTATAGTAACATCATACCTATTATTATTTACACTTACCTGTCTTGTTACTTGAACAAAATTATTATTAATATCTATTTTATCAATTATTTTAATATTTTGTAGTCTTCCATCATCAAACTTAAAATCATATATATGATCTTTTTGAATTTTACGTGTTTTTTCTTTTTTAGTATCATTAGGTGCATTAATATACTCGTCAAGTAATCTTTGCCATTCATAATCTGAAAATACTACTTTATTTAATCTTTCTATCTGTTTTCTCAAATTTAAGTATAAATCATTCATATTTTTAATAGTAATGTATTCATAACCTAAAGCCACAAGATCAGATACAAGTTTATCTTCCATTTCTTTTTCAGTTTGATAGCCTTCATTAACTTCTCTAATTTTTTCATATTCAGATAATATTATACCAAAATTACTTTCTAATATTGGTGAATTATATTTCAAAATTTCCTCAGACATAAAACTCCTTTCATTTATCAAATGTTAATAATTGTTCTCTATAATATTCATATTGTTTAGTTCTTAATTCTATTTCTTTAGGAAGTCCACAATTAATTGAATTTATAATAGTTTCTAATTTATCTAGTTTTGATACTATTTTTTGTTGAATTTCAATTGGTGGTATATATATATTTATATTTTTCATATTTTCTTGATTTATTTTAGGCGGAGTACCTCTAACTATATCGTATACATCTACTTTTGATAAATAATAATAAATATATTTCAAATTATATTTTTCATATTTTTCTTTCAAAATATGAGCATGATTATTAACCCATATTTTTTTATTTTCTATCCAATGTAATATCGGATTATTATTCTTATCTATAACCGAACCATCTTCACCCATCAAAATAAATGTTCCATCAAATATATAATCATCTACATAATCTTGTATACCATTTGCTCCATAATAAGGATATGCACCTTCTTTTCTGTCTTTTTGAGTTATTGGTCTTCTTTTAGAATCTAGTATTTCAACTATATCACCTAATCTTTTCAAAGCAAAATCATCCATATTTTCATTTTCTTTATTTTTTGAATCAAAATTTACCCCATTATTATACACATTAATTACATTATCTCCCTCAACAATAACGCTTCCATAGATATATTGGTAAATTTTGATTATATTATATTGTCTTGTCTTGTCTTGTCTTGTCTTCTAGTGTAATTCTATTACCTATGTTTGTCAAGATATATTCTCTATAATATTCATATTCTTTTTGTCTTAATTCTATTTCTTTTGGTAATCCTATATTTAAGTCATTGCATATCTTTTCAAAATTATCTAATACATTTACTATTCTTTCTTGTATTTCTAGTGATGGTAAGAAAAAATTATATTTTAATATTCTTTCTTTATCTCCTCTTGGCATTTTACCAGATTTGATGTTATTTTTTACATAATTGAAGAAATTATCATCTGATAAAACAAAATACAAATATTTCATGTTTATTTTATCAGAATTCTTCTTTAATACTAAAACATCTCCATTAGTACCACCTTCTTTATCTGCTAACCAAATTTTTTTTAAATATGGTCTTATATTTCCTATCAAAATATCACCTTCAGTGTATTTAGTCCACTTACCTTTATTTGGAACATTAGACGATGGAATAACACCTTTACAATTTTGCAACATATTTTCAATACTAATATAATTATATAAATTAAGTAATGAACTTTCTATTTTTTCATTAGAATACAAACAAACATCAAGTAATTCTACTTTCTGAACTTCAATATCCAAATTATCTATATTCTTAAATTCAAGTAAATAATCTCTATAATAACTATATTCTTTTTTTCTTAGCGTTAGCTCTTTAGTTAGCTCTTTAGTTAGCTCTTTAGTGTGGTCTGTGAGCTTATCTAACACCCTCACAATCTCTTCTTGTATATCTAATGGGGGGATTGGGATCATAAAATTTATCAAAGTTTCTTTTGATAATGATGGTATTCCTGCTCCATATTTACAATCCATAAATTTATTTTGACTATATTTAAGAAAATAATATATATATTTTTTATTATTAATATTTTCATTTACTTTAATTACATAAGCATGTGCCCCTGCAAAAAAATCTACATCTACCCAATTTACAAATCCTGCACTAGCTCCACCTTGACTTATTACAATATTATTTTTTTCAGTATTATATTCATGCCAATACCCAGAAGGATTTATACCACCATTTATAACTGGATATAAACCTTTTTCATCTAATAACTCCTTATTTAACTGAGTTCCTTTATTTATCTCACAAACATCCCCCAACTTCTTCCACTCTACTTCTCTTCCATTTAATAACTTTTCTAAGTATTTAATCATAATTCCTCTTTTTCTATAGTTTCTACTATATCTTCTATTTCTTTTCTTAATACATCTATTTTTGCTACTACTTCTTTTAACTCTTTATGTAATTCTTTTATATTTATCTTTTCTCTTG
>NZ_LOHY01000118.1 GCF_001559795.1 Pseudostreptobacillus hongkongensis
TAATAATGCAGCAACAGTTGGCGATTTAAGAAATATAGGATGGGTAGTATCAAGTGATAAAACTACTGGAAATGTAGGAACAGAATAAAACTATCAAGTAAGAAAAGCTAATGAAGTTAAAATTGGTGGTAAGAATGGAATAAAAGTAAGGGGTAAAACCGATGATAAAGGTGTAAGAACATTAACAATTGGAATGGAAACAGGGGAAATAACACCAACAGAAATAGTTAAACCAGATGACAACAAACTTGATAAAAAAGTTGTAACAATAGGGAATAAAGTGTATAATGCCGAAGATATAGATACAAATGGAAAACCTAAAGCTGGAAAAGATCCAATAGGTACTATAGTTGATGGAAAAGTTTATGCTGATAAAGACTTAAATGCAGATGGAAAACCTAAAGATAGTGCATCACCA
>NZ_LOHY01000119.1 GCF_001559795.1 Pseudostreptobacillus hongkongensis
GCTTTTATTACATGTCTTTTTTATGTTGAGGGCGTATAGCTCAGGTGGTTAGAGCACTGTGCTGATAACGCAGGGGTCACTGGTTCGAGTCCAGTTATGCCCACCAGGAAAAGATATGGGGATATAGCTCAGCTGGGAGAGCGCCGCACTTGCACTGCGGAGGTCAGCGGTTCGAACCCGCTTATCTCCACCAATGAGAAGAAATAGGACAATGAGAAATGAA
>NZ_LOHY01000120.1 GCF_001559795.1 Pseudostreptobacillus hongkongensis
ATTTTTTC
This sequence comes from Pseudostreptobacillus hongkongensis, assembly GCF_001559795.1. Classification (NCBI taxonomy): domain Bacteria; kingdom Fusobacteriati; phylum Fusobacteriota; class Fusobacteriia; order Fusobacteriales; family Leptotrichiaceae; genus Pseudostreptobacillus; species Pseudostreptobacillus hongkongensis. The sequence goes on from NZ_LOHY01000120.1 coordinate 9, forward strand.
AAATTTGAGATTATAATACCAAAATCAAAAAAAGCAATAATATTTTGAAAAAAAAATATATATGTGATAAAATTCAGATATATTTAAGACATAAGAGGTCAATATGAATTATAGATTAATAATATATAAAAATGGTGATTTTTTTAAAGAAGAAAAATTTCAAGAAAATAATGAAAAATATATAATAAAATGTAGTAAAATGGACGGTGCATCATATAAGTTTGTTGTTGTTGATGAAAATGAAACAAAAAGGAATGTAACATATAATCATACAAGTCCTTTTGCAACAGAATTTAGAGCATATTGTTCAGAAAATGAAGATGCAAAACCTATAACAGGTATACAAAATGGAATAGATATATTAGTAGAATTTTTTCCAACTTCTAATTCTTTTGTTTTGTATAAAAAGAAATTTACAAGATTTAATATAGACTATAAAAAATATGTAGATGTAAAACCAGAAAAAATAGAAATTTCTGGAGATTTTAATTCATGGACACCTGAAACAGAACCTATTAAGTTTATTGGACATGATAGATATGAAGTTACTTTAAATGTTGAAAATGGATATTATGAATATAAGTATTTAATAAATGGTAAATGGTTCCCAGAAGGGCAAAATGAAATATTAGTAGTCGGAGAAAATGGTAACCTTTTCCCTGAAGGTAAAATGGGAACAGGTGTATTTTCATATAATGTAAAACCAGGTATCAATTCAATAGAAGGTATAAGGGCTATATTACATGATCCTAAAAAACTTATATATTTCAATAAGATAACAGAAAAAGAATTTGATTTTAGTATAAGAACACAAAAATTCGATGTTTCAAGATTGTATATTTCAATAATAGTAACAAGTAATGGTAAAAAAGATGTTGAAAGGATATATGAACTTGAAAGATTTGTTGATAATACAAATTCTTTTGACTATTTTAAAAGAAAACTTACTTTTGATGAAGATGTAGAAAAATTAGAATATTTTTTTATTCTAGAAGATGGGGGTATTAAAAAATACTTTTCACCTAATGGATTAGTAGATAATATAGAAAATAAGTATATTTATGATATAAATAATAAAGAAAATAATGATATTTTCTATATCCCTTATTGGAGTAGAGAAGCAATTTGGTATAATATTTTCCCTGAAAGATTCTATAATGGTGATGTATATAATGATCCCATATTTAATGAATTTGGACCTTCATATTTTACTAAAAATAGTAACCATGAGTCTAAGTTTATAAAACCATATAGATGGTCTAAAGATGAAAAAAGCCCTAGATTTGATAGAAATAGATGGTTTTCTGATTTTTCAGATAGAACAGAATGGGAAATTTCAGAAGAAGAAGGTCTAGATTATTCATTGAAATATGCAAGAATGTATGGTGGAGATTTAAAAGGAATAAAAGGGAAAATCCCCTATTTAAAAGAATTAGGAGTGAATGCTATATGGTTTAATCCCGTGTTTTATTCATATCAAAATCATAAATATGGTGCTAATGATTTTAGACATATATCACCAGATTTTGGTACTATTAGAACAAGTGGAAAATTACATGATGTATATATAAAACAAGATAATCCTTATGGTAATAAAAGTTATGTAGATGTACTTGGTACAGATGCTATGAATAATTCAGAACTAGAGTTATTAGAAGTTAATTTAGTTGGTAAAAATAAGGGTAAAAATGGTTATGGGGAAACAGAAGATCCAAGTACTTGGGTCTGGACAGAATCTGATTTAATTATGGTAGACTTAATAAAAGAATTTCATAAAAATGGAATAAGAGTCATATTTGATGGGGTATTTAACCATAGTAGTAATCATTGTTTTGCATTTAATTTAGCTATGGCAGAAGGTCCAGATTCTAAATATGCTAATTGGTATACGTTTACGGACTATACAGGTTTTCAAAATATATTAGAAAATATGAATGAAGAAGAAGCATACAATATATTAAATTCTAATAAAAAGAACGTAAGATATAATGGATGGGCAGGATTTAATACTTTACCTGAATTTAATACTTTTAATGAAGATTGGAAAGACTATATTTTCAATATAACTAGAAAGTGGATGTTAGGTCCAGATGGTAAATCTTCAACTAATTGGCAAGAAGATGATGGTATAGATGGTTGGAGATTAGATGTTCCTAATTGTTTAGAAAATCAATTATTCTGGAAAGAGTGGAGACATGTAGTTAAAAAATGTAAAAAAGAATCATATATAACAGCAGAATTATGGGGAAATGCTGGTGATGATATTAATAATGGTGATAAATTTGATGCTGTTATGAACTATAAATGGCTTGAAGTAGTTATAGCATATTTCATAAATCAAGGTAAAAATTATGATGATAGATATAAGCTAAGTGCTGAAGAATTCTTACTTGAACTTAGAGAAAAAAGAACTTGGTATCCATATCAAGCAGTACAGGCATCACAAAATTTAAATGGATCACATGATACAGATAGACTTTATTCAAGAATAATTAATGATACTTTAGGTAGAAATTTAGAAGAAGGTAAACAATATGAAAAAGGATATAACAATATTAGACCAGACCTTGCTTCTAATTATCATCCTAATACAAGTATAGATTGGATAAACTCTAAAATAAAACCTAAAGATATACTTAAATTAATTTCAATATTCCAAATGACTTATGTAGGTGCACCTATGCTATTTAATGGTGATGAAGTAGGGATGTGGGGAGCTACAGATCCTTATTGTAGAAAACCTATGCTTTGGGATGAGTTTTGGTATGATGATGAAAAAAATAATTCATATATTAATAGAGGAGAAGTGTATGAACAAAAACCAGATAAAGACTTATTTGAGTGGTATAAGAAGTTGATACATATAAGAAAAGAACATAAATGTTTAATATATGGAAGAATAAAATCAGTATATTTTGATAATGAAAAAGATATAATAGTTTATGAAAGATATAATAAAGATGAAAGTATAATAGTAGCAATTAACAATAGTTTTAATAGCTATAACGATATAAATATCACTACTTATCATCAAGATAAATCTATGTTAGATTTATTAACAGGTAAAAAAATTAGAACAGATAAAAATGGAGAAGTAAAACTTGATATACCAGCAAAAAAAGGGTATATATTTTATCTTAAAAAGAAATAATCGGAGGTATATATGGTATCCGTTATAAGGGCTAAAAGAAGTGCGATTGGTAAATATAATGGTATGTATAAGGAAATACCTTTAAGCAAAATAGGAGCAGATCTTGCAAACAGTTTAGTTAAAGATTTAAAAATAGATGAAGTAATCTTAGGTAATGTATTATCTGGTAATTTAGGTCAAAATATTGCAAGACAAGTTAGTGTTAAGTCTGGTCTTGATTTAGAAATACCCTCTTTTACAGTAAATAAAGTTTGTGGTTCAGGACTTAAAGCTGTATGGCTTGGAATGCAAAGTATAATTGCAGGTGATAATGATACTGTTTTAGTTGGTGGACTTGAAAAAATGACAGATTCAGACTTCATACTTAAAGATGGACTAACAGATGCCTTTTCAGGAATACATATGGGAATTACTGCAGAAAATATAGTAGATATGTATAATTTTTCAAGAAAAGATCTAGATGATTTTTCATATAATTCTCAAATGAAAGTAAAGGAAGCTATGTTAAAAAATATTTTTAAAGAGGAAATATTTGATAATAGTGTAGATGAATATCCAAGAATAGATCTTGAAAGAGAAAAATTAGATAAATTAAAACCAGCGTTTAAAGAAGATGGAGGAATAACTCCTGGTAATGCTTCAGGAATAAATGATGGAGCTGCAATGCTTGTTCTTATGAATTATGAAAAAGCTAAAAAAGAAAATCAAGAAATACTTGCACAAATAAAAGGATTTGCAAGTTATGGTTGTGAACCAAGTTTAATGGGCCTTGCTCCAGTTAAATCTACACAGAAATTACTTGATAAATTTAATTTAAAAGTGGAAGATATAGATCTTTTTGAAGTAAATGAAGCATTTGCATCAGTTGTACTTGCATTTAAAAAAGACCTAAATATACCTGATGAAAAATTAAATGTTAATGGAGGAGCCATATCTTTAGGACATCCAATAGGTGCAAGTGGAGCTCGTATTTTAATAACTTTAATTTATGAATTAAGAAGAAGAGGACTTAAAAGAGGAATAGCAACTTTATGTATAGGAGGAGGTCAAGGTATTTCAGTTTTAGTTGAAATATAGGATTTATGAAAATAGGAATAGATAAAATATCTATGGATGTATCTAATAAGTATATATCTATAGAAGAACTTGCACTTAAAAGAGGTGTTGAGGTAGATAAATTTTTAAAAGGTATAGGTCAAAATCAGATGAGTGTTGTATCTAAAAATCAAGATATAATAACACTTGCATATATGGCAGCAAAAGATATAGTAGATGATTTTGATAGAGAACACATAGATTTAATTATTTTTGCAACAGAAAGTTCAGTAGATGAATCTAAAGCGGCTAGTATATATTTAAAAAATTATTTAGGAATAAATGATTACTGTAAGTGTATAGAAATGAAACAAGCCTGTTTTTCTGCAACAGCAGCTCTTGATTTTGCAAAAGCTCATGTTAGTATGAATGAAAATTCAAGAGTTTTAGTAATAGCTTCTGATATATCAAGATATGGTATAAATACATCAGGAGAGGTAACTCAAGGAGCAGGTGCTATAGCTATGATAGTTTCAAAGGGACCAAGAATATTAGAATTTAATAATGATGAAGTTGCATATACTGAAGATATTATGGACTTTTGGCGTCCTACATATTCTAAATATGCATTTGTTGATGGTAAATTTTCAGTAGAAAGATATTTAGGGTGTTTAGATAAAGTTTGGCAAAGATATAGACAAAAATATTCTTTAACAGAGTTAAAAGCTATATGTTTCCATGTTCCATATACTAAACTTGCAAGAAAAGGTTTAGAAAATATTACTGTAAATGAAAATATTATGGAAGAATTTATTCATTCTATTAATTTTAATAAAAGAGTAGGAAATATATATACAGGTTCTCTGTATCTTTCATTACTTTCTTTATTATCAAACACAGAAACTTTAAAAGCTGGGGATAATATAGGTATGTATAGTTATGGTTCAGGTGCTGTTGCTGAATTTTATAGCTTAAAATTAGTAAAAGGATATAAGGAATATTTAAATATAGATCTATTTAAAGAAAAATTAGATTTAAGAAAAAAAGTATCCATAGAAGAATATGAAACTATGTTTTTTGAAGAATCAACTGATGTTGAAAATAATTCAGAAGGATTAGAATTTTATTTAAAAAATATATTAGATCATAAAAGAATTTATGAATTAAGAAAAGAGCAGTAATATGTGGAAAGATAGCTATAAAAAAACTAGATTAGAAAGAATAGAGTTATTAAAAGAAGGTAAATATATAGATGATAAGGATTATGAATATTTAAAAAATTCAGAAGTATTATCAGATGATTTAGCTGATAAATTTATAGAAAATCAAATATCTGTATATGGTATACCTTTTGGAATAGCAACTAATTTTTTAATAGATGGAAAAGAATATGTAATACCAATGGCTATAGAAGAACCCTCTGTTATTGCTGCTTCTTGTAATGCAGCAAAAATAATAAAAGCAAGTGGTGGTTTTAAAACTAGCTTAGATGAAAGAATAATGACAGGTCATATATCTTATTATAATGTTAAAAATATTGATGGAGCAGTAAATATCATTAATTCTATGAAAGAAGAATTAATAAAACTTGCAAATGATAGTCAACCTAATCTTATAGAACTTGGTGGTGGAGCACAAAGTTTAGAAGTTGATATAAAAGATGAGTTCTTAGTAGTTTATCTACATGTTAATACATTAGATGCTATGGGTGCAAATAGTATAAATACTATGCTTGAAGTTATAGCTCCTATAATCCAAGAAAAAATATCAGCTGAAAAATTAATGAGTATAATATCTAATTATTCAACACATTCTTTAGTTGTTGCTGAATGTGAGCTAGATATTGAAGAAAAAATAGGAAAAAAAATAGAAATGGCTTGTCGTTTTGCAAATTCTGATGTATACAGAGCTGTTACGAATAATAAAGGTATATTTAATGGAATAGATGCCCTAGCTCTTGCAACAGGAAATGATTGGCGTGCAATAGAAGCTGGAATTCATGCTTATGCAGCACGTAATGGAAAATATATGAGTTTGTCTGAATGGAAATATGAAAATGGTAAACTTTATGGAAGATTAGAAATACCTATGGCTATTGCAAGTTTTGGTGGTAGTATAAAAATAAATGAAATATCTAAAATTTCATTTGATATTTTAGGTAATCCTGATGCAAAAACTTTAGCAAGAATAACAGCTTGTGTCGGTCTTGCACAAAATTTTGCAGCACTTAGAGCATTAGTTACTGTAGGTATACAAAAGGGTCATATGAAACTTCAAATTAAATCTTTTGCAATATATGCTGGGGCAAAACTTGAAGAAATAGATTTAATTACAGAAAAATTAAAAAATGCAAAACATATTACCATAGAAGATGTTAAGAAAGTATTATTAGAAATTAGAAAATAGGTGAGTTATGAAATTATACACAGTATGTTATCTTATTAAAAATAATGATATTTTAATGTTATATAGAAATAAGAAAGAAAATGATATAAATGAAGGAAAATGGGTTGGAGTAGGTGGAAAAATAGAAGAAGGAGAAAGTCCTTTTGAGTCTATAAAAAGAGAGATAAAGGAAGAAACAGGACTAATTGCGAATAAGATAGAATTAAGGGGATTATTAACTTTTGTGTATAATGGTGAAATGGACTATATTTATGTATTTAGTTCAGAAGATTTTAGTGGAAAAATTATAGAATGTGATGAGGGTGAATTAGAATATATTCCAAGAAATAAGGTATTAGATCTTCCTATATGGGAAGGAGATAGATATTTCTTAAAAGATATAGTTGAAGGGAATAAAGATTTTTTTGCTTATAAAATGGAATATGTTGGGGATAAATTAATAAAAATAGAAAAAGAAAACTAATTTAGGAGATAAGTTTTTAAAGAAATAAAGAAATACAAAGATTAAAAGAAGAATTAAATAAAAGATAATAAATAAAGGAGAAAGTTTTTAATTGCTTTCTCCTTATTCTGTTAATTTGTATTAAATTGACTTTGATATAATTCTGAATAGAATCCTTTTTGTTCAAGTAATTCATTATGAGTTCCTTGTTCTATGATATCTCCATCTTTTAAAACTAAGATTTTATCTGCATTTTTAATTGTTGATAATCTATGAGCTATAACAAATGTAGTACGACCTTCCATTAGTTTATTCATAGCTTTTTGTATTAATACTTCAGTACGAGTATCAACACTTGAAGTAGCTTCATCTAGAATTAATATTGGCTTATTAGCAAGAATAGCACGCGCTATTGTTAATAATTGTCTTTGACCTTGTGAAATATTAGAAGCATCTTCATTAAGTTCCATGTTGTATCCTCCAGGTAAAGTTTTTATAAAATGATGAATATGAGCAGCTTTTGCAGCATCTATTACTTCTTTATCTGTAGCATCTAGTTTTCCGTAACGAATATTTTCCATTATAGTACCTTTAAATAACCAAGGATCTTGTAAAACCATAGTGAAATAAGATCTTAAATCTTCTTTACTTAGTTTAGTAATATCATGATTATCTATACTTATTTTACCACCATTAATATCATAAAATTTCATTAATAACTTAACCATAGTAGTTTTACCAGCACCAGTTGGACCAACTATAGCTATCATTTGACCTTTTTTTATATCGCTTGTAAAATTCTTTATTATAGTTTGATTTTCAATATATCCAAATTTTACATGATCAAAATTAACATTACCTTCAACTTTTTCAAGTTTGATAGGATTTTTAACAACAATTTCTTCAGGAGCATCTAAAAATTCATAAACTCTTTCAGCACTTGCAGTCATACTTTGTAATTGTGATAAAACTTGAGCCATAGTACCTAGAGGGTAAGTGAAATTACGTATATATTGTATGAAAGCTTGAATATCACCAACACCTATACTTCCTTTTGAAACTAATATTCCACCAAATAAAACTATACCAACATATCCTAAACTTCCAACAAAGTTTACAATAGGAAACATTAATCCAGATATGAAATTAGATTTCCAAGAATAGTTATAAAGTAATTTATTTTTCTCTTTAAATTCATCTATACTTTTTTCTTGATGATTAAATGCAGTTATAATATTTTGTCCAGAATAACTTTCTTCAACAATACCATTAACTTCAGATAATGTTTTTTGTTGTCCTATAAAGAATTTTTGACTTATTTTAGTAGAAATAGCCATTAATAAACCCGAAACAGGAACTACAGTTAATGCAACAAGAGTAAGTGTAGGACTTATAGTAAGCATCATTATTAATATACCTATTATAGTAGTTACACTAGTTATTAATTGAGTTAAACTTTGGTTTAGTCCTTGACCAAATGTATCTATATCATTAGTTATACGTGATAAAGTTTCTCCAACTGTTCTTTGTTCAAAATACCCCATAGGTAATTTATTTATTTTTTGACTAATTTCTTTTCTCATATTGTATGTTAAATCTTGAGAAATATTACTCATTAACCAACCTTGGATAAAACTAAATATAAATGAAAGAATATATAAAGCTAGAGTTAATAATAGAATTTTTGATATTTTATCAAAATCTATTCCTCCATTACCGTTAAATTTTTTAATTAATCCTTCAAACAGTTCTGTAGTTGCTTTACCCATTATTTTAGGACCAACTATACTAAATATAGTACTACTTATAGAGAAGGTTAGAATAATAATGATATAAATGGGATAATTTTTAAATACATCTACTAATATTCTTTTTATAGTAGAACTAAAGTTGTTTGCTTTATTGTTTTTCTTATTCATTATTTAAACCTCCTTTTTCTAATTCATTTTCACTCATTTGACTTTGTGCAATTTCTATATATGTAGGGCAATTTTTAATTAATTCATAATGTTTTCCTATACCTACAACTTTTCCTTCATTTAAAACTACTATTTTATCAGCGTTTATAATAGTTGCTATTCTTTGAGCAACTATAATTGTAGTAACATCTTTCATTTCTTCTTTTAACTGTCTACGAAGTTTAACATCTGTTTTATAATCAAGGGCAGAGAAACTATCGTCAAATAGTAAGATTTTTGGTTTTTTAGCAAGAGCTCTTGCTATAGATAATCTTTGTTTTTGACCACCAGAAACATTATTTCCACCTTGAGCTATATGGCTTTTAAATTTATTTTCTTTTGAAGCAATAAATTCCATTGATTGTGATATTTCTGCTGCTTTTTCTATATCTTCTTTAGATATATTGTTATTTCCAAATTGTATATTTGATTCAATATCTCCACTGAATAAAACACCTTTTTGTGGAACAAATCCGATTATATCTCTTAATTTTTTAAGACTTATATCTTTAATATCTATACCATCTATTTTAATTTGTCCTTTTTGATTATCGAAGAATCTAGGAATTAAGTGTAATAAAGTAGATTTTCCACTTCCTGTACTACCTATTATAGCAGTAGTTTTCCCAGCTTCTGCTACAAAAGAAACATCTGTTATAATAGAATCATCAGAATTATCAAAAGTAAATGTTACATTATCAAATTCAAGATTACCTTTTATTTCTTCAAGTTTATTATCTAATACTAATTCTTTATCTTTTATATCTATATCTTGTTCTAATATTTCATCTATACGAGCTGCAGCTACTGTTGCACGTGGTAAGAATGAAAATAGGAAAGTTAAGAATACAAAAGACATAAATATCTGTATAGCATAAGTTATAAACGCCATCATATTACCAACTTCAATATTTCCAGCATCTATACTTTTACCTCCAACCCATATTATTAATACAACTATTGCACTAATAACAAAAGATATAGCAGGAGATATAACTGACATGGCTCTATTAACGAAAAGTTGATTTTCTTTAAGTTCTATATTACTTTTATCAAATCTTTTTTCTTCATATTTTTCACGACCAAATACACGTATTACAGATACTCCTGTTAATATTTCACGGCTTACTAAATTTACTTTATCCACTAATACTTGCATAAGTTTAAATTTAGGAGTTGCAAAACCTATAATAGTTCCTATTGCAAGAGATAGAAAAGCTAATCCTAAAGCTATAGTCCACCACATACTAAGATCTGTCTTAGCCACGTTATATATTCCTAAAATTGCCATTATAGGGGCATAAAATGCAATGAATAACATCATGTTTAATGCCATTTGTATTTGTTGAATGTCATTTGTACTTCTTGTTATTAGTGAAGCAATAGAAAATTTATCTATAGTTTGTTTTGGAAAAGATAAAACTTTTTCAAATGTTTTTTCTCTAAGATTAAATGCAACTTTTGATGATATCTTACTTGCTATCAAGTTTATGAAAATTGAAGCAATTCCAGCTATTAAAGTTACAAAAAGCATTTTTAAACTTACAGATACTAAATAATTGACTCTTAAATTATCTATATCAATTCCAATATTTTTGTATTCGTTTTTAATAAAGTTTAAACTTGCCTGTTTTGTTATAGTTTCAGCTTGATCACCCAGTTTATTTAATGCATCTTCTTTTTGTTTAAGTAATGTATCTTTATTGATGACTCCACTATTTACACCTTGTTTTATATTCTCAATTGGTATATTTTGTCTTTCAGCACCCATTAATACCGTTGTTGTTTCTTTGAAAATTTTGTTAACCTTATCTACATCTTTTTCATCTAAATTATTAAGTGTATATTTATCATTTTCAAGACTATAACTTTTATTAATAGTATTTATTTCATCTTCATTCATAAATAGTTCTAGGTTTTCTAGACTGTTTTTTGATATTTTTTCAGGTATAGAATTTTTAATTCCATTTTGTGCTATCCCTAATCCCTATATTTACAATATCACTTGTATAACCTGGTAATTCAAGCTCAGTATATGCTCTAAGTCCAAGTAAGGTTATTAATAATAATAGTGCTAATTTGTATTCTTTTAAATATTTAAATAATCTCATTATTTTCACCATCCTTTTCAAGTTCTTTAATTTCTTTATTAACCATATCTATCATTTTATTCATAAGATGTTTCCATTGATTAATTTCATCTTTATCATATATAGATAATATTTTTATAAAAAACTTTTTATGTTCATTTTTAAACGATCTAATAGCTTCATTTCCTTTTTCTGTTAATTTTAATATTTTTTTTCTTTTATCTTTTTTATCTATATCAATGTATACAAGAGAATTTTCTAATAATTTAGATGTTATTGCAGTTACTCTTGGTTTTGTAACTCCAAGTTCTTCACCTAAATCATGCATACTAATCCCATTATTTTCTTTAATGATATGTAGTAATCTAAACTCTATTTTCCTAAAAGGATTTTTATCACATTTAGATAGTTTTTTCATACTAATTCTAAGAATATCCATAATTTCACTTAATTCTATATATTCGTTTTCAAGCTTATTTTCCATTTGACCTCCTTATAATATGGTTAACACAATTAACTTTATAGTTTACTTTGTTAACTATTATACTTAAATTAATATCTGATGTCAACCTATTTTTTAATTAAATAGAAAAAGAAATCAGAAAATACATATCAAATTTAAAAAATACACTATGAAAAAAATTGAGATAATGGTAGTATATTAAATAAAAAAATAAATAATAAGGAATATATAAATGAATAGGATTTTGAAATTTTTAATATTTTCTTTTATATCTGTTCTTTTTCTTATTTTATTATCTAAATAAATTTGAAAATATAAATTGGGATAAATATATGAGTTATATGGGAGATTATCCTATTTTAAGGATAGTTATATTTGTAGATCGTGGAGATGAATCACCTATTATGGATGAAATAACTGTAGATGATCCCAAAGAAAAAGTAGAGAAATTAAAAGAATTTTATAAAGAATTAGAACAATTCTATAATACAGATACATTTAGATTTGTAATAAGAGATTCAGAATTGTTTTAATATTTAATATAAAGAAACATTCACCTTTGCAATAAGGTAGAAAGGACTTAAATGAAAAAATATCTGTTATTACTTTTACCAATAATAAGTAATGGAAACAATTTTATAATTTAGTTATATTAATTAGTGATGTGGTTAATTTGAGTAAATCGACCATAAATTATTCTAAAAACACTGTTTCTGAAATAAATAATATTATTAAAAATAGAATTAAATCAAGTTATACAGAAAATAATAATATCTTAGCTAAAGGGAATTAAGTTTCTTTTGTTGGTAAA
>NZ_LOHY01000121.1 GCF_001559795.1 Pseudostreptobacillus hongkongensis
AAGTATTAAAAGTGATTTTATTAGAACAAGAATATTTTATTGTGATAAGGCAATGCCAACTCAAAAACCTAATATTGAAAATATACATAGATTGATAAGAAGATTTTTACCTAAAGGGGTAGATTTATCTAATTATTCACAAGATGATATGAATTTTATAGTATCAAATATTAATAGTTTGTATAAACCTAAATATAAAAATAAATCCCCTATAGAGCTATTTAAAGAAAGATTTTCAAAAATCATTCTTGACAAATTATCTATAGAGGAAATAGCTTGTGAAGATATAATAGTTTACACAAGCTACCACAAAATATCAAAAATATGATAGCATATTTTAAAAGAAAATAAAATATGATTTTGTGAATTTGGGGTTTACAAAAAAATTAATTTAAAAATTTTGTGCATTTTAAACTTTACACTCCAATGTAATCTAAGCATACTAGAAAAATTCATATTTGTGTGTTATAATAAATCATTTGATTAGTGAAATTTATTGAGGGGTGAACATATGCTAAAAAATAACATTGAAGTTGATGTAAAAGTTAAGTGCATCAAGGCTGGAATGACCCAGGCACAAGTGGCGGAAAAGGTTGGTACTACCAGCTCATATGTAAACCGTATTGTTAAGAAAAAAGAAGGTGTAGTTAATAAAACTTTTGTGCAAATGATGGAAGCACTTGGTTATGATATTGAGCTTACCTTTGTTAAAAGAAAATAGTTAAAAAGGAAACATAATGAATTAAGAGAGGAATGTAATCTTATGAATGGACAAGAAAAAGAAAATGCAGTTATAGAGGATAAAGAAACTCTTGCTTTTGAAGATTTTGATTTAGATTCATTGGAAAATCAATTAGAGGAAGAATTAGAAAGTCAACTTTCTGATTTAGAATTTATAAAAAGTGAAAAAGAAAAAATAGGAAATCCAGATGCTTTGGGTAAGGTTGTAATGGACGAGGTTTGGAAACAGTTTACCAACCAAATTGGCCTTGAAGTAACTAATGAAACTCTTATTCAAAAGTATGATAGAGAGCATCCAGAAACATATGAAGAAGTTGGTAAAACTGTTATGCAAGATCAAAAGTATAAAGATGCCAACAAAGCTATGAAGGAAAAACAAAAGGCTGGAAATCTTAAAGATGAATATACAGGAAAAGATTTGAAACAAAATGATAGTGCTAATTTGGATCATGTTGTATCTAAAAAAGAGTTATATGAAAACAAGAGGAGAAGACAAGCTGGTATTCAAACAGAAGATTTAGCCAATAAGGATGAAAATCTAAAGCCTACAAATGAGTCATTGAATAAGAGTAAAAATGCGAAAAGTATAGATGATTACCTAAGAACGCATGAGGAAAGAAAAAAGAGTTTAATTGAACAAAATGAAAAAAAAAATAAAAAAATAGATGAATCGAATATGTCAGATCTAGAAAAACAAAAGGCAAAAGAAAAAAACAATAAACGCCTTCAAGATAAGTTAGATGCTAATGAAGAATTAATGAAAAAGGCTGATAAAGAAGCCAGAAAAGCAATTAATAACGATATTATCAAAGGGGTTGCCAAGGAAACTGCGAAGAAGGCTGGAAAAGACGCTCTAAAGGTCATGGCTATTCAGGCACTTTCTGCTATGCTAAAAGAAATTATAAATGCACTTGTGAGATTCTTTAAATCAACTTCAAAATCATTTAAAGAATTTTTGGGGGAAATGAAAAATGCAGTAAAGAATTTCTTTTCTAAAATCTCAAGTTTTTTTAGAGCAGGTGCTAATTCTGTAGTTGGTACAATAGTTACTGAAATCTTTGGTCCAGTAGTGAGTATGTTTAAGAAACTAGCAAGTTTCATTAAACAAAGCATTTCCTCTTTTATGGAGGCCATACGCTACTTAAGAGATAAAAATAATGCTAATAAACCATTTAGCATTAAAGTTCTAGAGATAGGAAAAATTTTCTCTGCTGGTATAATGGCTGGTGGTGCTTTAGTTTTAGGCGAAGTGTTTGAAAAAATGTTGTTATCAGTTCCTTTTATGGCAATAGAGATTCCTTTGTTTGGAACACTTGCTAATATTTTTGGTTTGTTTTTTGCAGCAATACTATGTGGCGTTTTAGGCGCTATTATAATGAATCTCCTAGACAAGACTATGGCGAATAGAAACAGAGAAATAGCCTCAAAAAACATAGTTGTAAAAGGGAATGAAATTCTTACTACACAGAAAAAAATGCAAGTTGTAAATGAAATTCAACTTGAAAATGCAAAGGGACGAGCCAGCTCAAATATTTCAGATAGACATAAAGAAGCTGGAAATGTAATGAAGGAAGCGTATAGCAACATAATGGAAGAATTCGTTTCTGATTTTTCGGATGCTGATATTGCAACTGTAATTGATGAAGAAGATATAAAAACAAATGGTGAAATCGATAAAATCAGTGATGATTTAGATGATTTACTTAATAGCTTAGACTAAGGGGGTATTCAAGATTAAAAAACTATTTGTAGGTGCAATTCTTGTTGGCTTGGCAGCAAGTGCATATTTTGTATTTAAGAATAAGAAGAAAGAAAATGTTTCTTCACAGCCGAAAAGAGATTATTCAAAGCCTAGTCCAGAGGCTGAGAAACCTATAGTTCCATATGACTCGGATGGAATAAAAGAAATATATGAGGCAAAGGAAATTAGTGCACAGTCTGTTTATGAAAGACATACTGAGGCTGCTAGTGTTATGGCTGATGCATTTAAAAATATTATGGAAAGTATTGATCCTATTGAAAATGATGATGCGTCAGTTGATGCTGTTATTGATACTAAGGATGTTGAAATAATCCAGGAATTAGATTCGTTATCTGACGAATTTGATGAATTATTGAAGTAGGAGGTTGTCTATATAATGAATGAACTAGAAATAAAAAGACATAGCTTTGATGTGGCTAAAAATCGTCTTAAAGAATTCTCTGAAAAAAAAGAGTCGAAATTAGTTATTAGAAGTGTTGAAACTAGAGCTGGCTTATTTGGGCTTGTAAATCACAAAGTTACAGGACGTGAATTAAATGAACGATTGGAATCCATTCAGGGCCACCTGATTGATTTGAACAGAACTAATAATAAAACTATCAAGGAGTTTAGAGAGGTATATAATGCTTTAGATGCTTTGGACAAGGATTACATTACAAGCATTGTTGCTAATGTTAAGGCAATTGAAAAGACAAGTAATGATGTTAGAGAACAACAAAAAACTCTAAAGCAGCATAATGAAAAACTTGCCACACAGCAGAATAAGCTGGATACTCATCAAACTGAAATTGATAAAAATATTGAAAACATGAAGAAAATCATTACAACATTAAAGAATTTCAAAGAAAAACTGGATGGTTTTCAACATCTTTCTGATATCGATAAAATATGGTCTGACTGCAAAACTATGAGAAATGACGTGCAAGTTGTTTCTGATAGCATTGTGGCTTTAGCAAAGAAATCCAAGAATGATATTGAAACTGCTAATACAAAAAATAAGGCATTACTTAATCAAGTAAATAAAGAAATCATAGACCTTCAAAAAAAATCCAAAACCTATATGGATTTCTTTTCAGACTTGTCAAAAAAGGCTGATAGCACAGCAAATCTTCTAGACAAACAAATACCTGTAATTCAAGATACTGCAGGTTTTGTAAGTCAAATGAAAGAACTTTCTCATTTGAATGATGTTGACTTTATTTGGGAAGATGTAAATAAAGCTATTGTTGACATTAATAATCTTGAAAATGAATTGTTGACGGTAAAGGTTACCTTTCAGGAGATTCAGGAGCATATTATAAAAATTGAAAGTTTCATCGATGTATTGAATGGTTATGACCACTTAAAAGATATTGACCAAATTTGGAATGATTTGGATGATGCTAAAACTAATATTGTGGACTTGTTTAAGTTGGCAGACGATTGTAATAAACAACTTCAAACATATCAAACCACTGTAGATAGCCTTAAGGTAGAAAACAAAAAACAAGATGAAAAAATCAATGGACTTTCAGAGGGGTTAACAGAAATGAATGATTTTAGTCAGGCCAATAGAAACTTAATTGAAGAATTGCAATTTTTTAGAAATAGCATTGATACGATAGAACATGTTTCAGATATTGATTTTATGTGGGTACAAGGAAATATGTTGAAAGAGAACCTTGAAGATGCTATATAGTAGTATTTTAAGTCTAAAAGACAAAACATCCGAAATGGATAAAGATATAACTGATAAGTCTAAAGAAACATCTGAGAAGATAGCTATTTTAGAAACAAAGTTAAAGTATGCTTATTACGTTGCAGGAGGAGCTTTGGGACTTGCTGTGATTGAGTTGATACTTGCTTTGACTGGGGTGATTTAATGGAAAAGTATGTAAAAGTGCTGAATAATATTGCATCAACATTGGACGCTATGACATTTTCAGGTGGAGAAATCATTCGTCTTGCAAATGGAATTACAGATGAAAACGATAGTGAAAAATCAACAATTGCCTTGTTAAAACAAATCAATATAATAGTAGATTCTGAAGATTATACAAAAGAAATAAAACATGTCGTAGCCGCTCTAAGAAATAGCATTATTGAGTATTATGGTTATAAGAGACTTATTGAGATTTGCAATAAAGAAAAACAAAATAGAGAACCAGAAGATAAACGCTCACTACAAGATTTGCTTGCTGAATTGAATGCACTTGTTGGTCTCAAAAGTGTTAAGGAAAAAGTTAACAACTTGATTGCATATCAAAAAGTTCAAAAGCTACGTAGAGAAAATAATTTACATTCCTCAAAGAACACTTTGCATTTAGCATTTACCGGAAACCCAGGTACAGGAAAAACTACTGTTGCTAGAATTGTTGGAAGAATTTATAAAGAAATCGGTTTGTTATCAAATGGTCATTTTGTGGAGGTTTCCAGAACAGACTTAATCGCAGGATATCAAGGACAAACAGCACTAAAGGTCAAATCTGTTATTGAAAAAGCAAAAGGTGGTGTTTTGTTTATTGATGAGGCATATAGTATTACTGAAAATGAGAATTCCGATTCTTACGGAAAAGAATGTCTTACAGAACTAACGAAAGCTTTGGAAGATTATAGAGATGACTTGGTTGTAATTGTTGCTGGTTATACCGAACCAATGAATCAGTTTTTTGAATCGAATCCTGGACTGAAATCTAGATTTAATACGTTTATCGAATTTGAAGATTATTCATCAGAAGAACTATATGACATTTTATTGAGTATTTGCAAAGTAAACGACTATAAGATTGCTGAGCCTGCAGAACAGATTATCAGAGAATATTTAACAATGATTGTTACAGAGAAAAGTGATAATTTTGCAAATGGCCGTATGGTAAGAAATCTGTATGATGATCTAGTAATGAATCATGCAAGAAGAGTCGTTCAATTAGAAAATCCTCAATTTGAGGACTTATCAACTGTTATTGTAGAAGATTTCTCAGTGAATAATAAATGATGATATGTTCCCACGAACAGAAAATACATTTGATATTTTTGCACGGAGTGTTGATATTTAAAATGTCACTATGTTAGCAATGTCATACACTCGTGCCATGTAGAAACTGTAACGCTTCTAAGTGCTATTAAATAATGGTTTAGAACTATCGCTTAATTTTTAAGTGATAGCTTTATTTTTAAAAATAAAATACTATATGTATAGTACTAAAATATAAAATGTTAGAAAAAACTAAAAATATTTTTAAAAGAAATATGAGCATATGAATAAAGGGAAAGATACACACGCACATCTGTTTTCAGGAATTGTAAAATGTCCGATATGTGAAGTGGGAATATTTGGAAACAAGTGTATCAAGAAAAAGAAAGATGGTACAAAGTATAAAGATTTTTATTACTATGGCTGTAAACATAGGCATATGATAATAGGTCATAAATGTACTTACAATAAACAAATCAGACAAGTATTGTTAGATGATGCAGTTACTGAGGTAATTATAAAGATAGTAAGCAATCTCAAATTTGCTTCTATGATGCAAGAAAAAATTAACATGAAGGTAGAACCTCTGAAATAGAAAAGAGATAGATAATTACCAGAAAGAATTGAGGAAGACCTATTCTACGAAATTTAAGCTAATTGATGAAATAGATAATTTAGATGCTGATGATAAGCACTACAAACGAAGAAAACAGGACTTAGACGATAGACTTTATCGTATGTATGATAAGATTGAAGACTTAGAATCATTGTTAATTGATGCGAAAGCAAAGCAACAAACAATAGAAGCTGAAAAACTTACTTGGGATAATATATATAAGATTTTGATTTATTTTGATAAACTCTACAAGGTAATGAATGATGTAGAGCGTAGACATTTAATTACAGCTTTGATTTCTGAAATTCAAATTTACGAAGAAAAGCAATCGAATGGGTAATGGCTAAAATCAATTACTTTTAAACTTCCTATCATCGATGAAAATTTAAATATAGGTTTGGACAATGGTGAGCAAGTTGAATGTGTTACTTTATTAAGTAAAGAAATTAGAAAATTATAGGAGGAAACTATTTGAAAATTACATTAAAAACAGGAATTTTATCTCTATTAGGAATTTTGATAGTACAAATTCTTTCAGGGTTTATATGGGGATTTTTAAGTGCTTTTGGGCATAATGCAGATCTAATTTTAATAATGGGGATATTTAATATAATTTATGCTTTTATCTTAATTTTAAAATTCAGAAAAAAAGGTGATAAAATATTTGATTTAAAAAAAATAAATTTAATTCAAATAGTTATTGTTATATTTATAGGTATAATGTTAAGTTTATTTTCACATTATTATACAGAGTTTTTTAATGTTACAGCTAAAAATCAACAAACTATAGAGGAAATGGCTAAGAATAGCAATATAATCGCATTAATATTAACTTTAGTTATATCAGCTCCTCTTATAGAAGAATTGGTATTTAGAAAAATATTATTTAATGTCACTAAAAATAAGGTGATTGGTCTAATTATATCTTCTTTATTATTTGCACTATTACATGATTTCAGTGATCCAAAGTCAATTTTTATTTATTTTGTAATGGGGCTTACATTCGGGGGAGTGTATTATAAAACGGGATCTATAGAACTTTCTATGTTAGTTCATTTTGTAAATAACTTAATAGCAGCTATAGGATTATTATATAAATAAATTTATTAATTACAAGTACATACATCCAGTATTGGATGTATTTTTTTCTTTAAAATTTTGACTTCTTAAATATTTTGTACAATTGACAAAAATATTGAATTATGTTAGAGTTAAATATATAAATTTGAAGGAGAAAAAATGAAAAAAATTATATTATTATCGTCAATATTATCGACAGTATTATTAGCTAATAGAGGAATTGAATTAAAAACGATGGGAAATGTTACATATGGACATGTATCTATTAAAGGTGAAATACAAAATGATAAAAATCAACCTGTAGAAAGAACAGTAAATTATGGAAATACTTTAACAGGTGGATTAGGTGTAACAGCTTATAAAAATTTTGAAATTTCAGAAGGTGTAGACTTAAAATTAGGTTTAGGTCTTGAAGGTGGATACGGTAGAGTAGTTAAATTAATAGATGATGAAAGTGGAGCAGTTAAGAAAAATCGTGAAATATATGAAACTATGAAAAAAGATTACGAAGAAATAAAAGCTGATCCAAATTCAACAGAAGAAGATAAAAAAAGTTACGCTGATTTAATAGCAAATATGGAAAAAGCAGGTCAAGAAGCTCATTTCTATCACGGATATATATCACCATATGCATCAGCTGAAATTAGCAAAAAAGTAAATGATAACTTTAAAGTTTATTTAGGAGCAAATTTAGGAACTATACATTATTTCTCACCATATTTTGCTAAAGATAAACAAGTTTTAGGTAAGAAAACAGATTTATCTAAAAATAATCAATACTCATTTAATGCTAAAGGAATTATAGGATTAACATACCAAGAAAAATATTCAGCTGAATTACAATTTGGTAATCCAGGATATGTAAGTTTAGGATTTGGAGCAAGATTTGAATTATAAAACTTTACTTTTTTTGAAATATGTGCTAATATAATAAAAAAGAAAACTAGATAGAGGTGCAAGATTCAAAAGTATACTTATGGAGAAGGTCATTTTATGATGTAAGTAGAAAGGGGAAATTGCCGAACTTTAATATTTGACAAATATTAAGGTGGGATTATGAAAAATATTCATAATACTGTCATTACGAGAGTAATGTTGAGCTATCAGTTAATACATTGTATTATATTTTATTTGTATTACTGGTAGATTATTGTCTACCAGTTTTAATTTAGAAAGGAAATAGTATGAAAAAGAAAATTTTTATTATATTAATGCTAGTTATGTCAATATTCAGTTTTTCGGATACTGATGTATTAAGGGTAGGAATGGAAGCTGGTTATGCTCCATTTAACTGGTTTCAGAATACAGATGCAAATGGTGCTGTAAAAATAGAATCAGGATATGCAGGAGGATATGATGTTGAAATAGCTAAATTAATTGCTAAAAAATTAAATAAGAAATTAGAAATAGTTCAAAGTGATTGGGATTCACTTTTAGGACCGGCACTTAATTCTGATAAGATTGATTTAGTTATTGCTGGAATGTCACCAACTAAAGAAAGAAGAGAAAATTTAGAATTTACTTCACCTTATTATGAATCAGATTTAGTGGTAGTTGTAAGAAAAGATTCTAAATATATAAATGCAAAAAAACTTGATGATTTAAAAGGTGCAAAGATTACTGCCCAATTAAATACTTTTCACTATAATGTAATTGATCAGATTAAAGATGTAGATAAACAAAGTGCAAGTGATAATTTTTCAACTATGCTTGTAGCTTTAGAATCAGGTAAAATAGATGGATATATTTCAGAAAAGCCAGGTGCAATATCTGCTAAAGCATCTAATCCAGATATTAGTTTTATAGAATTTGATAAAGATTCAGGATTTAAATATGAAAGAGACGATGTAAATATAGCTATAGGTCTTAAAAAAGGAAATACAGAATTAAGAGATGAAGTTGACGAAGCATTAAAATCAATAAGTAAGGAAACTAGAGAAAAATTAATGCAAAATGCAATTAAAAATCAGCCAAACTCAGAATCAAATAATGAAGTATTGCCGACAACATTTTTTCAATGGATAAAGTATTTTATTGTTAATTATTGGAAAGATTTCTTAAGAGGTACATGGATAACTATATATTTATCACTTGTTGGTACAATAGTTGGATTCTTTATAGGTTTAATATTATCTTTAATTAGAGATCCTAGAAATATAAATAAACACTCTATTGCTTCAAAAACAATTTTTAATTTATTTAAGTACTTAATTGAAATATATGTTACTATAATTCGTGGTACTCCTATGATAGTTCAAGCTATAATATTCTATTATGGATTTTCACAAATTACAGGATTTAATATACCTGCTATGACTTCTGCTTTAATTATAGTTTCATATAATACTGGAGCATATATAACTGAAATAATAAGAGGGGGTATAGATTCAATAGATAAAGGTCAATATGAAGCAGCCCAAGCTCTTGGAATGACTCATTTTAATATAATGAGAAAAGTAGTTCTGCCACAAGCTATAAAAAACACATTACCTTCTGTAGCTAATGAGTTCATAATTAATATTAAAGATACTTCAGTTCTATTTTCTATAGGAGTTACTGAGTTATTTACAACTTCTAAGTCTATAGTTGGTACACATGTTAGATATTATGAAGTATTTATGATAACTTGTGTTATATATTTTGTTTTAACATTTACTTTATCTAAATTATTTAGATATTTAGAAAATAAATTAGCTGGAAACAGTGAATATGAGATAGTGGAGTAGTGATGTTATGAGTATAATTAATATATATAATTTGAAAAAATCATTTGGAAATAGAGAAATTTTAAAAGGTGTAAGCTTTAACGTTGATGAAAGTGAAGTTGTATCTATAATAGGATCATCAGGAAGTGGTAAATCAACTTTATTAAGATGTATAAATATGTTAGAAGAATTTGATAGTGGAGAGATATATTATCATAATAAAGATATATTACATAAAGAGATTTCTGTTAATGAATATAGAAGTAAAGTTGGTATGGTGTTTCAACAATTTAATCTTTTTGATAATTTAAACGTATTAGATAATTGTATACTAGCACCTATGAATGTTTTAGGAATAAGTAAAGAAGAAGCTAGAGAACGTGCAATTAAAAATTTAGAAAAGGTTGGAATGGATAAATATATAAATGCAAAACCTAAACAATTATCAGGTGGACAAAAACAAAGAGTTGCAATAGCTCGTGCATTATGTATGAATCCAGAAGTATTATTATTTGATGAACCAACATCAGCACTAGATCCAGAAATGGTTGGAGAAGTTTTAAAAGTTATGAAAGAATTAGCAAATGAAGGATTAACTATGATAATAGTTACTCATGAAATGGAATTTGCAAAAGAAGTATCAGATAGAATAGTATTTATGGATCAAGGAATAATAGAAGAAGAAGGTACAAGTGAAGAAATTTTCACTAGTCCTAAGAGCTTAAGAACAAGAGAATTTTTATCAAGAGTTTTAAAGTAATATAATTTGACAAGCAATTTAAAGTGTGATAAACTAATAATGATGGCTGGGTGGCGAAATCGGTAGACGCAGCAGACTCAAAATCTGCCGGGAAACCATAAGGGTTCGAGTCCCTTCCTAGTCACCATTTTAGTAAGCACTTGCTTGCTTTTTTTTTTAAGTTATAGTAATATATTATTAAATGATGAAAAATGATAGGAGAATACATGGAATTAAAGTTAACTAAAAAAGAATTAGAAAAATTAGAATACAATGAAAATGCTATAAGATCAAATCTTATTTCAAAAGCATTATATAATGAGAGTTTAAATTATGAATTTAGTGAAGAAGATTTAAAAAATATTTGGTTTAACGAAGAAAATTTAGTTTTAGATTTATATATGAGAAAAAAAGTTGAACCAAGAGTTATGGTAACAGAGGATTCTATAATTGCTGAATATAATGCAAATAAACAAATTTTTGAAGAAAATAAAATGAACTTTGAAGAAGCTAGAAATTATATAATAAATAGATTAACTAATGTAGTTAATGAAGGATTATTTGAAGATTTAGTAAAAAAATTAATGAATGAAATGGATGAAAGTGTTTCTCTTTCAAAAGAAGATGTTTTATTTACAAAAGGAGATCCAAATTTAATTAAAGCAATATTATTAATTTCAGTATTAAACATTAATGCTAAAAAAGATAACTTCTTTGAAGAAAATAAGGAAGAAATAGAATTACTTAGAAAAGATGCTAGACTTAATTATTATTATAGTAGATTAGTTGAGCAAGATGCAGTTGTAACTAATGAATCTGTATTAAATAATATGCAAGAAATTTCTAAAAATAATTTTGAGTTAGTAAAAGATATGTCGCAAGAAGATTTATATAAACAAGTCGGAAATGCAATGTTAAATCAAAAAATTGAAGAGGTTAGAAGTAAAATCTTAACTAGAATAGTTGAAGAAAATAATATAGAAGAATTAGTTAAAGGATATTTAGAAAAATAATGGGAAAAAAAGAATTATGGGAATATTTTTTTGAAAAACCTAAAAAACACTATAACAAATATATGTTTGAAATGCCTAATTATCCAGATTATTTAATTTATGATGATGAGTATATAGTAAATTCTAAAGGAAACTGGAGTAAAGTATTTGGTAATAATAATCCAATATATTTAGAGATAGGTAGTGGAAGTGCGAATTTTACTAATAATATGGCATTAAGAGAAAAGGATATAAACTTTTTAGGTGTAGAATTAAGATTCAAAAGATTAATTCAAGCAGCTAGAAAAGCAGAAAAACTACAATTAGAAAATTTGAAATTTCTAAAAAAAAGAGTAGATAGCCTTAAGGAGTTTATAGGTGAAAATGAATTAGATGGATTATATATTAATTTTCCAGATCCTTGGGAAGGTGAAGAACATAAGAGAATATTTGGAGAAAAATTAATATCTGATTTAAATTTAGTACTTAAAAAAAATGGTAAAATTTATTTTAAAACTGATCATTTACAATATTATTTAGATATATTAGAATTAATAAATAGTATTGATGGTTATTCTGTAGTTTATCATACTGATGATCTACATAATTCACCATATGATGAGACTAATATTAAGACTGAATTTGAAAATTTATTTTTATCAAAACATAATATGAATATTAAATATATTGAAATAATAAAAGAAAAATAATTATATAAAGTATAGATGAGAGTGTAAAAAGCATTTAATCTATACTTTTTAAATATATAAAAATAAAAATTAAAAAAAGATTAAAAATAACTTGATTAAATTTTAAAAATATAATATAATAATTTTAGGAAGGGGGTTAATTGAATTTAAAAGGGGAGGAATATGCAAATAATAGAGCAAACAAATAGAACAATTCTATTTGAAAAATTTAATGATAGTAAGTATAACATACTTACACTTATAGGGGATGTTGATAATTTAGAAAGTTTAGAAGATGAAAAGGTAGAAGAAATAAACAAATATCTATTAGTATCAAGTTTTGATGAATTTATAGAAAAGTTTGATCCATGTATATATAGTTATATGGATGTTGAAAATAGAAAGATAGCTTATAGTTTAGTAAAGAATCCAAATATACCAGATAATTTATATACTACCATACATATAAACAATGAGAATTCATTTATTAAAATGTTATCAACTTTAATGGAAAATCGTAAAAATATAGATTTAAAAAATATAGATTTTAAATATGAAGATATTTTAGAACTTATATCACCAAGAAAGATAATCAATGATATAAAGCAAACTAGAAAAGAAATAAATTATCTATATTCTAAATATGCTGAATTATCTGATGATAATCCCAAAAAACTAGATATAGGTGATAGTTTAAATTACAAGTTTTCTTTAGCATCTAAAAATTATAATAATGTGCTTTCTATGCTGCCTTTAGCAATAGAAGATATAAAAACAAGATTATCCATAGGAGAAGATAAAAATCAAATTTCTGTAGATAATATTAAATTAGGATATTTAGAATTTAGTGATAAGGGAGAACTTGAATTTATAGAAAATACATTTGAAAAAGAAAAACCTAAATTATTAACTAATAATAGTCAAGAATTATCTTTAATTTTTAAAGAAGATTATATGACAAATACTGAAAATCCTAAGGAATATATTGCAGATTTAGTAAGTAGAACTTTTGTTCCAATTACTATGTCTAATGTTGATATTAATATTGAAAATGAAGTTAATAACTATAATCAATATCTTGAATTGTATAAACAAAGTCAGGAAGACTTTATTAAATCAGCTAGATCACTTATAGAAAAAATAATAGGAGTTAAATTATTCTTTGAACAATATGATATTACTCAAAAATTTATGACACCTAAGTTATTAATAACTAATATTGAAAATGAAATGTTAATATCACCAAAATCTAAAGAAAAATTAGAAAAATATTTAAATACAGTAAATGGTAAAAATGAATTTACCAATACAATTTGGTTTGCTATATATCCTAATATTAGTTTAAAGGAAGAATATGCTAAAAATAATAAAAGAATATTTAAAAATAACAATACTATAAATAATAGTGATACAAATAGTATTGAAAATTTATCTAATATTATGGACATTTTATCAAAATATAGAATACAAGTATATGTTAGTTTTGAAAGAGGAAATGATACAAGTTTTGATAGTCTATCTATTTCTGGTATAGAAAAATATGTAAGTAAAACAAAACTTGTAGAAAATAAGAAGTATTCAGAATATATAATACCGGTTATACCGAATTTTACTATAATCCCTAAAGATAAGTCAGGTATAAAACTTGATAGAAAAGCTATATTTATTAACGATAAAATTGAATTTTCAGATAATAAATTAGATGAAGTTGAGTTTTTTATTAATGGAATATATGTAGATTCTTCATATATAGCTGCGGGTATTTGTGGAGCATATCAATGTCCTATATTTTTAAAACAAAAATTTAGAAATGTTTTATCAAATAATCCGGGAGTAAGATTTAATATAGAAGAAAATGATAATGGGTATATAGTAAAAACAACTATGGCAAGAGAAATTAGTGGATTTACCAATAATATAAAAGAAAGAATAAATTCAGATAATTATGGATTTATATTTGCTTCAGAATTAGGACATATTAATAACGATAAAATAACTAATATTACCGTATATAAAGCAAGGAATTTACTAAAAAGTCAAAATGGTTATTATGAGCCTATATATAAAACTTTGACTACTACATACATTGAAAGAATAATAAGATATATAACAAATGACTTTAAAAGTGATAAATTAAATTATTTTTTCTCGAATAGTCCGACTAGTCAAAAAAGTATTTGGTTAAAAGAAGTAAATTATATAAACTCAATAATTAAAAAAGGGGATGATATTTCACATAATATTGATATAGAAAATAATACTTGTCAACTTAATTTTACATTTGCTGGAGAAATTAAGAATCTTAAAATTGAAATAAATAAAAATATATAAAGGGGGAAATTAGATGGGATTTAGATTAAGTTTAAAAGGACATGATGAAGAAATTGTGATGGAAAAAGAAAATATAACATCAATTAAGTTTTTATCAGATACTGCAGATAATTCTAATGCAAGATCTACTGATATTAATGTTGGAGTTGATATAGAAGGTAAAATACTTTCAATAATTGGTGGTGAAGGAGGTGATGATATTACTCGTAAAATTCTACTATGGTCTTTAATTAGTGCAGAAGAATTAGAAGCATATAAAAATGCGACTATTGAAGTTATATTAGCTGGAAATGTTGTAAGAAAGTACAATATGCCAAATACATTTGTAGTAGATTATATTGAAATTTATGATGATAAAACAGGTAATGGAACATTTTATTTAAAACTTAGACAGAAAAAAGAAAAAATAAAAGATATAAATATTGAAGGTGGATATCAAAGTAAAGGAGTATAAAATGTATGAATGAAAACAATAGTTATGTACCTAGATTTTTAAGTAATTCTGTATTAAGAAGTAAAGATTTAAAAGAAATTAATAGAAATATAAATAATTCTATGTATTTAGAATATACAAATATACCAGAAGGGATAATAAGTGGATTAAATGTTATTACTGATGGAGAATATATTAGTGTAAATAAAGGAATATATAAATATAATGATGAAATAATATTTTTAGATAGTACATTAAAAATAGAAGTTCCGAAAATAGAAAAAGAATACGTTTTGAAATTAAATAGTGAAATAGTAGAAAAAGAGTATTCAATAATGAGAAGAATATATTTAACTTTTGATGGTGAAGGATTTGAAGTTGCAAGATTTAATTTTAGACAAGGTGCAAACTTAGAAAATATATGTTATGATAATCCAAAATTTAATATGAAATATAATACTTTAAATGTTAATGAAGTCCTATTTTCAAAAACAGGAATAAGTCCTAAAATTTTACAAAAATGGGCTCAAAGTATGCTAGATAAGAAAAATATTACTACTTGGGATTTATGTGTAGCTTCTCTTTGTTATAGTTTAAATATAAATAAGGAATTATTAATTAAATATATATCTAAAAGATTGAATTTGGAAAATAAGGAATATAAGAATTCTGAAATAATAAAGCATATGTATACAATATTAGATATGAATAATGAAATGGATGAAATAGAAATAGAAAGTTTAAAAGGAATTTCTGTAGATTGAAGTAAATTATGAAATATTTTAAATATATTAAAGATCGCTTATTTAAATATAGAAAATCAAGTAATAGACAAGTGAGTAAAAATCGAATATATAGTATAAATAAACATATATATTTTTGCTTGCTAATAATTATAATAACAGTAATTATAGTTATATATTTTAATTTTAGTATTAAATCTTTTATATGTTCTTATAGTATAATAAATACCTATGTTATATATTTTATGATATTTTTTTATCCTAAAGAAAGAAAAAGAATGATAAGGTATATTAATAAAGTACTTAAAGATAAAAAAGAAGAATATATTAAAGAGCTTGAAATAATAAGATATAAAGATAATAAAAAGGAAGTAAATAAACTTATATTAAAAGATGATGAAAATTTTGATATTGAAACTTGGGATATAAGTAATAAAACAAATATAATCATAGGTAAAAATTCGATAGATAATAAGGTTGATATAGATTTTTCAAATCATGAATATTCATATTTAGTAAGTCGCATACATGCAATTTTAAATAAGGTAGAAGATACATGGTATTTTGAAGATTTAGAATCTAAAAATGGAAGTGGTATAGAAAAGTTAAACGGAATTAAGGAAAAATCTATACCATTAGTACCATATAAATTAGAGGTGGGGGATATAATATGTATAGGAGTTATAAGAATATTGGTAAATTAAGGTGTTATTATGAAACTTGTAAAATGTAAAAGTGGGCATATGTATAATGAGCAAGCACATAATGAATGTCCTTATTGTAATACAAGTAAAATATTATCAACTATAATGGAAAAGTCCCCAGTGATTTTGAAAAGTGAAAGTAAGACCATATCTTATTGGATAAAAGAAACAGCAATTGCTCCAGTTGTAGGTTGGTTGGTATGTATTTCTGGTAGTGAAAAAGGAAGAGATTTTAGAATAATTAATGAAAGAAATTTTATTGGAAGAAGTGAGGAAATGCATATTCAAATTCCTAATGATATTAATGTGGCAAGAAAAAATCATTGTTCTATAAGCTATAACCCAAAACAAAGAATTTTTGTTTTAAGTCCAGGTGAGAGTAGTTCTTTAGTTTATCTTCAAGGTAAAGCATTGTATGAAACTAAACAGATATATAATCAAGATTTAATTGAAATAGGAGAAAATAAGTTTATTTTTATAGCACTTTGTGGAGAAAATTTTGATTGGAATATAAATGGATAATATAGAGTTTAAAGTAATTGAAAATAAAAATATTGAAAATAAAAATATAGTATTTGGATATATAGAAAATGAAACTTATGCAATGTATGTTTTTTTAAAAAAATCTTCTAAAATTATTGACAATGAAATATTAGAAAAACTATTACAAATATCTTTTGAGATGTATTCAGATAAATTAATTTATAGTAAAAAAGAATTAGACTCCATAATATTTGATTTAAATCAATATGTACAAGATTATATAGAAGAAAAAGAAGAGTACAATATTAATATATCATATTTATGTGTATATACAGATTATAATTCTATTTATTTTAATTTAGTAGGTGATTTTAAGTTAAGTTATATTAGAGATGAAAATCTGTATATAGAGGATTTAACTAATGAAGAATATTTAGGGAAAAACAATATTTTAATTAGTTCTTTAAAGTATCCTGTGTTACTAAAACAATTAGATAAAATAGTTGTTATATCAAAAAATTTAGATGGTAAAATAAATATATTTAATATAGATGAAAATATAGAAAGAGAGGATAATTTTTTATTAGCAACAATTTTAATAAAAGAAACTAAAAATGAAAGTTTATATTATAAGAGTAATAAAATATATTATATATTAATGCTTATAATTTTCTCTGTTATAATTTATATTTTTTTAAATAGTTATATTATTTCATATAAATATAATAAAATAAATGAATTAGATAAGGAGTTTAAAGAATTAATTTCAAATGGTAATTTATCATTATCGATAAATAAAATAAAAAATGAATTAGATATGTTAAAAAATTTAGATGAAAGTTATCTGTATTTTTCTAAAAAAGAAAGTTTAAAAAAAGAAAAATTAATGATTGAAAAAGAAAGTATATATAATCTAGCTTTAAAAGTTAAGGAGTATTTAAAAACAATAGAATTAACTAAGAAAGAAATAGAAAAAAGAGAGTTTGAAAAAGTATTGGATACATATTTAATTATAAAAAATAAATTAGAAGAATATGATGAAAATTTCAATTATTTTAAATTAAATATTCAAAAAGAAATAGAAAATATGAAAAAACTTATTGAAATTAAATCAAATGAAAATAAATTAAAAAAGACTAAGGAGTCATATTTTGAAGATTTAAATATTTTGAATGAAATTATATATGAATATACTAAAGTTGGATATAAAATAGATGTATCAGATTTAATAAATTTTAAAATTGAACTAGAAAATAGTATAGATGAAATAAAAAGACATATAGATGATGAGATAATACAAGCAAGAATCTTAAAAAGTGAGAATATATCTCAGAGTAAAAGAAAATATGAAGATATTTTGATTATGTTAGAAAATGTTAAAGATGATATAAAAAGAGAAGAAATAAATAAAGAATTAGAGGAGTTAAATACAGAAATAAAATATAATGAAGATGAACTTAATAGAAATTTTAAACAATATGAAATAGAATATGATTTAAAAAATTACAAAATTTCATTAGATTATTTGATGTCTGCTAAGCATAATGCTGAAATATTAAAAAACTTTGAAAAACAAAAAGAGATAAATTCAAGAATAAATTACATAAGAAAAATAGTAAGAAAAAATGAAACAAATAAAATGGATTTAAAAATAAAAAAAGATGAAGATATTAGAATAAGAAATGAAAAAAAGAAAACGGTAGTTTCAAGCATAGAACAAGGTGATGAATATTTGAAAAATAATGAATACAGCAAAGCATACACTGAATATATAAGGGCCTTGGAAATTATAGAAAAAGAAAAATTTGATGAATATAAAAAAGATCTAAATAAAAAGATATTGTATGTAAAAAATAAAATTAATAAAAAGTGGTGGGAAATTTGGAAATAATAAATTTAGACTTAAAAACAGAATATGAAATTAAAGATAATTATTTTGTTAAAAGTTATTATGGAGATAATGAAATCTTAAATACAATGTTTAATTCTGAAATATTATTTGAAACATATATTTCTAAATATAGTAGAGGTATTAGTCCTAAGATAAAAAGTATTTATAGACATAAAGATTTAAAAAAAATATATTTTGAAAAAATAGATGGTCTTAATCTAAGTGAAGTAAATTTAAGTAAATATAGTTTTAAAGACAAATTGTTACTTTATTATAAGATATTAAATGTATTTGAAAAGCTACATTCAATAGGTGTAATACATAATGATATAAGTTTAAAGAATATAATGTTATCTGGTGATCAAATATATATAGTAGATTTTTCTGA
This sequence comes from Pseudostreptobacillus hongkongensis, assembly GCF_001559795.1. Taxonomy (NCBI): domain Bacteria; kingdom Fusobacteriati; phylum Fusobacteriota; class Fusobacteriia; order Fusobacteriales; family Leptotrichiaceae; genus Pseudostreptobacillus; species Pseudostreptobacillus hongkongensis. The sequence goes on from NZ_LOHY01000121.1 coordinate 19,251, forward strand.
ATCATTATTTTTATTCGGTAAAAATGAATTAAAAAGGTATATATCATATACTGAACCTTATGCTGCTATAGAAAAATATTCTAAATATAATAAGAGTACATTTTATACAGACATTTATAGTTTAACAGCTATATTTTATTATATTATTTTTGAAAAGGAAATAGATGTTGCATATATTAATAATATTAGATCTATTAAATATAAGGATAAAAAAATAGAAAAATTTTTAAAAAGAGGACTTTCTAGTAATTATAAGCAAAGATTTAAAAATATATTTGTAATGAAAAACATAATAGGTAGTATAATTGAAGAAATATAATAGAAATGAATTAGTTATTAAATCACAGTATGAATTATCACAAATTGCTAGAACTGAAAATTTAGTCAATAGATTTAACACTAATCTAGATAGAGAAAAACTAATTGATTTGATAATTAAATATAGGGAATATAGAATAATAAAAAGGATACTTATGTATAATCAAGATTCTTTTTATAAACTTCAGGAATTTATAAATAAAAATTTATTATTATTAGAACTGTTTAAAGATGATATTTATATCAATCAACAATTTATAATATTTATGGGTATAGATAATCAAGATATAGAAATACATATAAAGAAATCTATGAAAATTTCAACTGATATTGTACTTTTAGTTAATTATAATAAGTATATTTATGCTATAGCTTATTTAGAATATTTGGAAGAAGAAGGAGAATATGTAAAGTATAGACTTTGTATTCCTAAAGAATTAAATATTATAGATGAAGAATATATATTAGAGGATATGTATTTAATTTTTTTAGAAGAAAATTGTGATATAAAATTATTTGAAGTTTACTTTAGTATTTATTATAAAAAAATGATAAATGAAAGTGTATATGGTTATATGTACAAAATCAAAAAATTCTATAATAAAATAGTTGAAAACTCTAAGTATCCCTTATTTTTAAAAATTAATAGATTCTATATTAAATCTAAAACTATTAAAGAAGATTTTTATATTATAATAATACGTATAGATCCTTTAACATGTATATATGGAAAAAATGCAAAAAAAATATTTATTAATAATAAATTTAAAATAAATTCTAGCTATTTTAATGATGTTGAAGAAATACTAAATAATTTCGATGATAGTATAGATATATATGATAGTTTTGGTTCTAGCAGTAGTATTAAATATTCAGACTTATTTTATTCATATATACAGTATTTTAAAAATAAAGTAGAAAATGCAGAAAAATTAATATATAAAGATGTAAGATATATAACTGAAAGTAAAGTTATAGATAATAAAATTGATACTATAGAGGTTATTGCAAAAAATAATATAGAATTATCTAAAGTAGAACAAGGATATATTATTATATATATAAATGATAAAGAAATAAATATATTGGAAAGTAAATATAGATATATAGATAATAAAATAGCTTATGATATAAATATAGATATGAATTTGAAATTACAAAGCAGTAATTTTTCTAATTCTAGAATAATAGAATACATATTTAAATATTTGAAAATAAAGATGTATGATAGAAATTTAGAGTTATATAATCTTAAAGATAATATAATATTTAATTTAGAAAATAAAGATAATATAGAAAAAACTATAGAAAAGAATTTAAATAAAGCAGAGGAAATATTTCCAACAAATTATAACTTATATTTAGAAGATAACATTATGTTTGAATTAAGTAAGAAAAATTACGAAATACTTATTTATTTATCAAGAAAAATATTTGAGTTATATCTTGCAGATAGAAATAAATATACATTCAAAATTTATGATATATTAGATAGTGATATAGAAAATAGACTCACAAGTCTAGAAATTAACAGAGAAAGAATAGATGAAATTATTATGTATTTAGCGTATAGTTCAATTGATGTATATTTTAATAGATATAGTATAATAGAAAGTTTAAAAAAATTTTCTCGTATTAGAATGTACGGTGAAGTACTTAAGACTAAAGCATTTATAGAGGTTTTAAAAGAATATATACCTGGTAAATATATAAGTTTATCTAATTATAATAGCGAAAATCATATATATAAATTATATGAAATTTATGAAAAAGAATATACAGGGGATATTATAACTAAATACAACTATAAAGATGTTGAATACAAGTTATCTATTTATTACATAGACTATAAATCAAAGAAAGTACTCATTTTAGATGAAAATATGAATAAATCATATTTTGATAAATTAAAAGAATGTAAAGAAATATTGTTGTTATTTGAATATATATATGAATTTAAAGAAAATGTTATAAAAGAATATTTGATAAGAGTACCAGAAAAATATATAGAAATTGATGAAATTGAATTCCTTAATTTAAGTAATGTAGGTATAAGTGTAGATGAAATAAATGAGGTTACTAATGAAATTTTAAGAGTATTCATAATCCCTTTAAATAAAGGGCTTGAAATCTATTTTGTTAGAAGAATAAATGACCAACTCTATTATGTAAAATTTGACAAAGTAACATTTGTATGTTAAAATTTATTGAATCGAGAATGGAGGTACTATGAAAAAATTACTAACTATTTTGTTAGTTTCAGGGATTTCAATAATTTCTTTTGCAGCTAATGAAAAAAATAGTAGTAGTCATTTAGAAGATGTTTCAATTAAGGAAAAGTTAGTAAATGAACTTTTAGTTAATGAGAAGGTCGAAGAAAAAGGTAAACCGTTAGAAGATGAAAAAAAAGAAAAAGGTGTTAATTACCAAACTGGAGGTGCATCATTTTATGGAGAGAAATGGAATGGTAGATTCACAGCTAGTGGTCAAAAATTTAACACTGAACATTTAACAGCAGCACATAAAACATTACCTTTTGGTACTCGTGTTAGAGTTACTAATTTAAGTAATAATAAGAGTGTAGTTGTAACAATCAATGATAGAGGGCCTTTTGTTAAAGGAAGAGTTATTGATTTAAGTAAAGCAGCCTTTAGAGAAATTGAAAATATTTCTAAAGGAGTAACAAAAGTAAAATTAGAAATTTTAGGTAAATAAATTTCTAGAATATTAAAATGACTATGAATTTATTTTATATTTTTATAAAATTAATAAAGAGCTAACTATTTTGTAGGATGCTCTTTTTTATTAAACTTTAATTGGAGAGAATATGAAAAAGAAAATGATGATTTTTGCTATTTTACTTAATTTATGATAAAATAAGAAATATAATATAAAGTACAAAGAAGGGGAAAAAATGTTTCAAAAATTAGATGAAGTTGTAGAAAAGTATAATGAGATTAATAAATTACTTATGAGTAATGAAGTTTTATCAGATCCTAAGAAGATTATGGAATATAATAAACAATTAAGTTCTATGAGTGAAATAGTAGAAAAATATTTATTATATAAGCAAAAAAAAGAAGAACTTGAGCAATATAAAGAAGATATTAAAACAGAAAAAAATGAAGAAATGTTAGAAATGTTAAATATGGAAATTGATACATTAAATGAAGATATTCCTAATTTAGAAAATGAATTGAAAATATTGCTATTACCTAAAGATCCTAATGATGAAAAAAATGTTATAGTAGAATTAAGAGCTGGAGCAGGAGGAGATGAAGCTGCTTTATTCGTTGCAGATGTATTCCGTATGTTTACAAGATATGCTGAAAGAAATCGTTGGAAGACAGAACTTATAGATAAAAATGAAATGGGTAATGGAGGATTAAAAGAAATAACATTTTTAATAAGTGGTAAAGGTGCTTATTCAAGACTTAAATTTGAAAGTGGAGTACACAGAGTTCAAAGAGTTCCTGAAACAGAGGCATCAGGTAGAATACATACATCTACAATAACTGTTGCAGTATTACCAGAAATTGATGATGTTGAACAAGTTCAAATTAATCAATCTGATTTACAAATAGATACATATAGATCAAGTGGTGCTGGTGGACAACACGTTAATACTACAGATTCAGCTGTAAGAATTACACACAAGCCAACTGGTATAGTTGTAACTTCTCAAGATGGTAGATCACAAATTAAAAATAAAGAAGCTGCAATGAAAGTTTTAGCTTCAAAATTATATGAAATGGAAGTTGAAAAACAAAGAAGTTCAGTAGAAGCTGAAAGAAGAAGCCAAGTGGGAACTGGAGATAGATCTGAAAAAATTAGAACATATAATTATCCGCAAGGAAGAGTAACTGATCATAGAATTAAATTAACACTACATAAACTGGAAGCAGTTTTAGATGGTGCTTTAGATGAAATGATAGATGCATTAATTGCATATAATCAAGCTGAATTATTAAAAAATTCAGGTGAATAATGATGGAAGATAATTTAATAGATATAGTTAATAAAAGTATAGAATATTTAAAAAAAAATAAGATTAACAATCCAAGATTAATTGTTGAAAGTATAATAACGGATGTTTTAAAAATAAATAAATTAGATATATATACAAACTATGATAGAAAATTAAATGATTTAGAAAAAAATGAAATTAGAAAAAAATTAAAAGAATATAACGGTGAAAATTTAGAAATTAAACCAAATACTGTTAAAGAATATTTTGAAAAAACTAAAATATATCTGGATAAAAAAGGTATTCCAGAAAGTAATATGATTACAAATATAATATTTTCTAAAGTATTAGACACAGATATGAGTTTGCTGTTTACAAAATATTCTAGTATAGTAAATGAAGAAGCGAAAGAAAAAATAAAATCTATTTTGAAAAAATTAGTAGAATTAAGACTACCTATACAGTATATATTTAATGAACAAATTTTTTATGGACATACTTTTTATGTTGATAAAAACGTATTAATACCTAGATTAGATACTGAAACTGTTGTTGAAAAAGCACTAGAACTAATTTTAAGAAAAAATAATCCTATAGTTTTAGATATAGGTACAGGTAGTGGTGCGATAGGAATAACTATAGCTATTGAAAATTCAGAAAGTAAAGTTTTAGCTACTGATATATCTGAAAATGCTTTAACAGTTTCTAAAAAAAATGCACAAATATTAGATGTTAGGAATATTAAATTTTTAAAATCAAATTTATTTGAAAATATAGAATACAGAAATTTTGATCTTATAGTATCAAATCCACCATATATATCAAATGGAGAACAGGAATATATGAGTTTAGATACTGTACATGAACCGGAGCTTGCGCTTTTTGCTGAAAATGAAGGTCTTTATTTTTATTATGAAATAGCAAGTGAAGCTATAAATTATTTAAATAATGAAGGTTATTTATTATTTGAAATAGGATTTAAACAAGGTTTAAAAGTTAAAGAAATAATGGAAAATTATGGATTTAAAGATGTTAATATAGGTAAAGATTTAACTGGAAATGATAGATATGTTTATGGGATTAAGAAAGGAAATTAATGAGAGTTGATGATTTTGATTTTGAATTACCTAAGGAAAGTATAGCTCAACATGCTATAGAACCTAGGGATCATTCAAAGTTATTGGTAGTTAATAAGAATAGTGATGAATTAGAAGATAAACATTTTTATGATATTGTAGATTATTTAAATGAAAATGATATTTTAGTTCTTAATAAAACTAAAGTTATACCTGCTAGATTATTTGGGAAAAAAGAAAATGGAGTAGCTATAGAAACATTTTTATTAAAGAGATTAGATATTAATAAATGGGAAGTATTACTTAAACCTGCTAAAAGGGTAAAAGTTGGAACTAAAATAATTTATTCAGATAAATTGTCTGCTACTTTGTTAGAAATACATGAAGATGGTAATAGAGTTGTAGAGTTTGAATATAGTGGAGTATTTGAGGAGATATTAGATGAACTTGCACAAATGCCTTTGCCACCATATATAACTGAAAAATTAGATAATAAGGAAAGATATCAAACAGTATACGCTAAAAGTGGTGAATCTGTTGCAGCTCCAACTGCAGGTCTTCATTTTACTAATGAATTATTAGAAAAAATAGAGAAAAAAGGTGTAACTATAGTTGAAGTATTTTTAACTGTAGGGCTTGGAACATTTAGACCAGTACAAGTGGATAATATAGAAGATCATATTATGCATAGTGAGGAATATATAGTTCCTGAAGAAACTGCAAGAATAATAAATGAAGGTAAGAAAAATGGTAAAAGAATAGTTGCTGTAGGAACTACATCTATTAGAACTTTAGAATCATCAGTAGATGAAAATGGTAATCTTATTGCACAAAGCTCAGCTACAAGTATTTTTATATATGGAGATTATAAGTTTAAAATAGTTGATGCACTAATAACTAATTTTCATTTACCAAAATCAACTTTAATTATGTTGGTATCTTCTTTTGCAGGGAAAGATAAAATAATGAACGCATATAAACATGCAATAGATAATAATTACAGATTCTTTAGTTTTGGAGATTCAATGTTTATATATTAAGAGGTGGAATAAATGAGAATAACTTCAGGATATTTAAAAAATAGGGTTATATTAAGTAGGATAGGGAAAGAAACTAGACCTACACTTGAAAGAGTAAAAGAAGCTATTTATAGTATAATATCAGATAAAATTATAGATGCAAAGTTTTTGGATCTTTATTCAGGAACTGGAAATATGTCTTTTGAAGCTATAAGTAGAGGTGCAAGTCGTGCCATTATGATAGAAAAAGATAAAGAAGCATTAAGAGTTATAATAGAAAATGTTAATAATTTAAAATTAGAAGATGTATGTAGAGCATATAAAAATGATGTTTTAAGAGCTATAGAAATATTAGAAAATAAAAATGAAAAATTTGATGTAATATTTATGGATCCACCATATAAAGATAATATAACACATAAAACTTTAAAGAAAATTTCAGATCATAATTTACTTGATGATAATGGAATTATAATATGTGAACATGGTAAATATGAAAAATTAGAAAATAACATAGGTGATTTTGTTAAATATGATGAACGTGAATATAATAAGAAAATTGTTACTTTCTATAAAAAAAATATATAGGAGTTGGATATGGCTAAAAAGAAAAATTTTGAAGATTTTATCGATGAATTAAAAGAATCTGTTAAAAAATTAGAAGATTCAAGTATTAGCTTAGAAGAAGCTATAGCAGAGTATGAAAAATCTTCTTCTTTAATAAAAGAAGCTGAAAAAAAACTTAAAGAAGTAGAAGGAAAACTTGAAAAGATAAAAGAAAATAGTGGTAAGTAATATGAAAGAATACTTGAGTAAATTACAAAAAATTATAAATCAAAATTTAGAAGAAACTCTTGAAAAAAATAAGAATAATACATATTTTGATGATATGATGAAATACGCTGTATTACTTGGTGGGAAAAGAATAAGACCTATAATAATGTATATTTTAGCTGATATATATAATAAAGAATATGAAATGATAGAAAAAGAAGCACAGAGTATAGAACTTATACATGCATATTCTTTAGTTCATGACGATTTACCTTGTATGGATAATGATGAATATAGAAGAGGAAATTTAACAGTACATAAAAAATTTGGTGTGGCAAATGCTGTTCTTGTTGGAGATAGTCTATTAACTTTAGCATTTTTAGTTTTAGCAGAATCAGATTATTCTAATAAAAATAGTGTCATAACCTTATCATATTATTCTGGTAATAAAGGTATGATACTTGGACAATATTTAGATATTTTATCTGAAGGAAAAGATATATCATTAGATCAATTATTAGATATACATATAAGCAAAACAGCTATGTTATTAATGGCTAGTGTTGAACTTGCCTGTATCAGCTTAAAACTTGATATAGATGTAAGGAAAATTTTGAGAAAATACATACTTTATTTAGGACTTGCATATCAAATTCAAGATGATATTTTAGAAATTGAAGGTAATTTTGAAAAAACAGGTAAATTAAATACAGATTTTGAAAATGAAAAATCAACATGTCCATCTATTATTGGAATTGAAAAATCAAAAATTATGTGTAAAACATTTACAGATAAAGCAATTGATTTAGTCCAAGGAAATGAAAAATTAATAGAATTTGCAAATTTTTTACTTAAGAGGGAAGGATAATGTTTACAGAAAAAAAATATTATTATAGTATAGATGAATTTACCAAATATGGTGTTGAAGCTATTTTTACTAAAAAGACAGCTGGAAATATGGCAGATTATATAGGGGAAAATGGTGAAAATAATAGGGATAAAATTTTAAAATTAATAAATTTTGAAAATAAAAAAATAGTACATGCTTTACAAAAACATACAAATAGAGTAGAATATATAGAAAAGTTAAAAGGCTTAGAAAATTTAACTGATATAGATGGATTTGTTACTAAAAGTAAAGAATTTGTAATTTTTACCTATTATGCTGATTGTTTACCTATATATATTTTAGATAAGAATCAAAAGGCTATAGGTCTTGCTCATTCTGGTTGGATAGGAACACATAATGAGATGATCAAGTCTTTAATAGATAAAATGGTATTAGAATTTAACTCTAAAAAAGAGGATCTATTGATAGCTTTAGGAATAGGAATATCTCAAGAAGACTATGAAGTTGGTGAAGAATTTTATATTAAATTTAAAGAAAAATTCCCTAATTTATATAATGATGTATTTATAAATATCGATGGTAAATATTATTATGATAATACTAAACTGAATTATTTATTAGCTTTAGAAAATGGTATTTTAAAAGAAAATATATTTATAGATAATAGAGGAGTTAAAAATGCTAAAACATTTTCTTATAGACTTGATAAAGAAAATGTTGGAAGATCTGCTGCAATAATATTAATCAAGGAGTAGTATGAAAAAAAGAAATAGTCTTATACTAACTTTAATTTTTGCTTTGTTATTCATAATTTCAAATGATAAAATATATTCTACAAATTTAACTAGAGCTGTGTTTGGAAATGAAGTTAAATATACTGTAGAAGATAAAAAAGATGAAAATAAAGTATACATAAAAGAAGATAATAAAAATTATTATAAATTAAGAAATGAAAAGAAAATAAAAATTGAAAAATTAATTTTTAAGTTCTTTATTTTTTCATATAAAAAAATTGATGGTAGAAATGATTTGAAATATTTAGAATAAATTACTTCTTATTTTAAAATTAAATTAATATTAAATATGGAGGAAAAATGAAAGTAATTGATATAATTAATAAAATATTTGGAACATCAGATGAAAAAATAATAAAAAAAATGAGGAAAGATGTAGAAAAAATAAATGCATTAGAGCCATCTATGGAAGCATTAACTGATGCAGAATTAGGAAATAAGACAAATGAGTTTAAAGAAAGATTAGCTAAAGGAGAAACTTTAGATGATTTATTAATTGAAGCATTTGCAGTTGTTAGAGAAACTGCAAAGAGATTAACTGGAATGAGAATTTACGATGTTCAATTAATAGGTGGTATGATAATTCATAGTGGAAGAATTGCAGAAATGAAAACAGGAGAAGGTAAAACTTTAATGTCAACATTAGCAATTTATTTAAACGCATTAACTGGTAAAGGAGTTCATGTTGTTACAGTAAATGATTATCTAGCAAAAAGAGATAGAGATACTATGGCAGAAATTTATGAATTTTTAGGTTTAACATCAGGAGTAATTATAGCTAATCTTGATAATAATACAAGACGTGCTGCATATAATTCTGATATAACTTATGGTACTAATAATGAATTTGGATTTGATTATTTAAGAGATAACATGGTTCATGATCCAAGTGAAAAAGTACAAAGAGAACATAATTATGCAATAGTTGATGAAATAGATTCAATATTAATAGATGAAGCTAGAACACCTCTAATTATATCAGGTCCTGCTGAAGAAACTACTCATTGGTATGATGTATTTGCTAATGTTGTTTTAAGACTTAATAGAAGTTATAAAACAGAAGAGATTAAAGATAAAAAAAATACAGTAATACCTGATGAAGATTGGGAAGATTATGAAGTTGATGAAAAAGCTCGTACGGTTACTATTACTGATAAAGGTATAGGAAATGTTGAAAAAATATTAGGTATAGATAACTTATATGCACCTGAATATGTTGAATTAACACATTTCTTATCTCAGGCTTTAAAAGCTAAAGAATTATTTAAAAGAGATAGAGACTATATAATAAATGAAAAAGATGAAGTTATAATAGTTGATGAATTTACTGGAAGATTGATGGACGGAAGAAGATATTCTGATGGATTACACCAAGCTATAGAAGCTAAAGAACATATAAAGGTTGCTGGTGAAAATCAAACTTTAGCAACTATAACATTACAAAATTACTTCAGAATGTATAATAAACTATCAGGAATGACAGGGACTGCAAAAACAGAAGAAGAAGAGTTTAAACAAATATATAAATTAGGTGTTGTAGTAGTTCCAACAAATAGACCAGTTCAAAGAATAGATATGCCAGATGTTGTTTATCAAACAACTCGTGCTAAACATAAAGCTATAGTTAGAAAAATAATAGAATTATTTGAAAAAGGGCAACCAGTTTTAGTAGGTACAGCATCTATTGAACATTCAGAGTTATTATCAAACTATCTTAAGAAAGCTGGTATTAAACATGAAGTTTTAAATGCTAAAAACCATGCAAGAGAAGCTGACATTGTAGCACAAGCTGGAAGATTTAAAACAGTAACGATAGCAACTAATATGGCTGGACGTGGTACAGATATTAAACTTGGTGGAGATCCAGAATCATTTGCAGTTAAAATTGCGGAAAAAGGAACACCTGAATATGCTGAAGTTTTAAAAACTTATGAAAAAGATTGTGCTGAAAATAAACAAAAAGTTTTAGATGCGGGTGGATTATTTATACTAGGTACTGAAAGACATGAAAGTAGAAGAATTGATAACCAATTAAGAGGAAGAGCGGGTCGTCAAGGAGATCCAGGTGCTTCTGAATTTTATCTATCATTAGAAGATGATCTTATGAGATTATTTGGTGGAGATAGAATTAAATCAATGATGTCTGCTTTAAAAATAGATGAAGATGAAGAACTAAGACATAAAAGAGTTTCTAAAGCAGTTGAAAATGCTCAAAAGAGAATAGAAAGTAGAAACTTCTCAACTAGAAAAAATTTAATAGAGTATGATGATGTTAATAATATGCAAAGGGAAGTAATTTATAAACAAAGAAACCAAGTATTATACAATGAAAACTTAAGAGAATTAATTTATGATATGTTAGATAATTCAGCAGTTGAATTAATAGATACTTATGTTTCTGACAATAAATCAGAATGGCAATTTGATGATTTAGAATCAAGATTAAATGAAGTTTATGCTATTTCACTTCCTCAAGGTTTAGAAAATGCTAAAAATAAAGATGAGTTATATGATATACTATATAACAATTTAAAAGCTATATATGATAATAAAGTTCAAGAAATTGGAGAAGAACAATTCTCTAAAATTGAAAGATATATAATGCTTGAAGTACTTGATCAAAAATGGAGACAAAACTTAAAAGATTTAACTGAGTTAAGAGAAGGTATTAATCTTCAATCTTATGGACAAAAAAATCCAGTTAATGAGTATAAGATTGCAAGTACAGATGTATATAATGATATGATAGATGGAATTAATAGAGAAACTACTGCGTTCTTATTAAAATTAAAATTAAGAGAACCTGAACCAGAAATTATAGAAGAAGAAATTGAAATAGAAGAAATTCCAAAATCAAGAAGAGAAGAATTAGAATAAGATATGGAAAACCATATCTTTTTTTCTTGACAAGTAGCTATTAAATGTGTTAATATACTATGTATGCATGAGTTAGGTGGCTAATACCTAACGCAGCGATATTGAATTTGGAGGTGAACGTATGTTTGCAGTGATTAAAACTGGAGGAAAACAGTATAAAGTTGAAGTAGGTTCATTATTGAAAGTTGAAAAATTAGCCGTTGAAGAAGGAAGCGAAGTTACTTTTGAAGAAGTATTAATGGTTGGTGATAAAGTTGGATCACCACTAGTTGATGGAGCAAAAGTAGTAGCTACAGTTAAAGAACACGGAAAAGGTAAAAAAGTAATCAACTTTAAATATAATAAAAAGACATACTACAGAAAAAAAGGTCATAGACAACAATATACTTTAATCGAAGTTAAAGATATTAAAGGATAATAATGACAAAAATTGAATTTTCTGAAAAAGAAGATAAAATTCTAAGCTTTTTAATAAAAGGGCATACACAGAATAATACATATGGAAATGATATAGTCTGTGCATCAATTTCTGCAACTTCTCAAATGACCTTAAACGGTATAATTGAAGTATTAAATGTTAAGAAATTGAATTATGAAATTAAAGATGGATATATGCTATGTGATTTAAGTGATTGTTCATTTGAAGAAATAGAAAAATCTCAAAGTATGTTAATTTCATTGAAATTGATATTAGAAGAAATAGCAAGAAACTATCCTAAAAACGTACAATTTAGAATTAGGAGGTATGGGAAATGATATTAAAGTTGAATTTACAATTATTCGCCTCAAAAAAAGGACAAGGGTCAACTAAAAATGGTAGAGACTCAAACCCTAAATATTTAGGAGTAAAAAGATATGATGGTGAAGCTGTTAAAGCAGGAAATATAATTGTTAGACAAAGAGGAACTAAGTTCCACCCAGGTAATAATATGGGACTTGGTAAAGATTACACTTTATTTGCTTTAGTTGATGGATTCGTAAAATTCGAAACTTTCAAAGGTAAAAAAAGAGTAAGTGTTTATGCAGAAAAGATAGTTAAATAATATATTAAGCTCTCTATTGAGAGCCTTTTTTATATATATTGATTCTTTAACTCTTGACAAGATATAATTTTAAATGTAAAATATTTATATAAAATAAAAAAGGAGCAAACTAATGAAAAAAATTTTAATAGCTTCACTTATACTAGCTTGTATTAGTTATAGTATAGAAGTTGAGACAGAAATTAAAGTGGGGGCAAATGCTACTTGGGGTGCTGATGGAATAGCGTATCCATATTCACACTTAAGTAATATGTTGAGAATATCATTAGCAAGGGAAAATACTTTTGATGAAAAATGGCCTGAAATTCCCGATTTTACTCCAAATAATAGTGGATCTAATAATAACACAGGAAATACTGAAACAGGAGCTAATACAGGGCAACCGAGTAAGCCTATATATGTTGATTCACAAGCTGAAAAAGATAGATTACTTTCTAAAAGATATCTATTAAGAGGAATACAATTTGATAAAACTCTTTTAGATGCTAATGTAAAAATAAAAGATTATGGAACAAAATTTGGGGTAGTAGTTAAAGGAAGACCTAATAGATATGATCAAGGTTGGAGTCTGTTTGATGTAAATAGAGCATATTTTACTTTAGATGTTGATACAGATCCTGTAAAATTAAATTCAGTACTATATTTAAAAGGATATGAAAAAGGAACTCCAGGACTTAATAGATTTTCAGAAGAAGGTTATAGAGATCCTAAAAAACATGGTCAACTTGATGTTAAAGCAAGTATTACACCTTTTAAGTTTATAATTACACCTGATGTAGATTTAGAATATAAAGGAACTTTAAAAGAACATTTTGATTATAAATTAAAACCAGGATTTAAATTAAATATTTATGAAGATGATAATAATGAAATATCAGTTTCTACTAAAATGCAAATTTTAAAGAATAATAATGAAGATGTAATAAATTATTTATCAGATGATATTGCCTTCTTAAGTCCAGGTAATAGAGAAATTGAATACTTTAAAAATTGGGAAATAGGTAAATTAATATTAGATGAAACATATAATAAAGATAAAACTATTCTTGGTAAAGATGGTAAAGCAGCTTATAGATATATAGGACAAAGAGATCCAAAACTTGGTCATTTAAGTGGATTAAATGGAAGTATAAGAAGTGTTGGAACTCCTACAGGATCTTTATATGGTGAAAGTTTCTTTGAAAAAGCAACTAAAGCAGTACTTAATAAAGCTATAGATAATTTAGAAAAAGATTCAACTTTAAGTTCTTTAACGAATGATTTAAGAGATAAAGTTAAAGAAGGTGGATTTGGTAATGGAATATTTAGTACTAAATTATTATTTATAGGTAAGTACTTATTAAAAATAAAGCAATTAGAAAAAGAAGTAAATAAAATATTAGAAAATAAAAATGGTGAATATGATAAAATAGTAGAACCTATTATTAATGAAATTTTTGCTATGACTAAAATAGATAATAAAGGAAACTTATCTGATTTTAATGCTATACACTATATACCTAGAGAATATAGAAGTTGGCTTGGAAATACTTTACCAGAAATTCCTTATGAAGATAGTATTGCAAATAAAGAAAAAAGAAAAAATGAGGCACCAGAAAGAAAAGTAATAGTAGGTAAAGATCCAAGTAAACCACAAGTAAATCCAGGAACACCTGGAAATTCAGGAGAAAATCCTATGGATTCTAAACCAACAGTTTATCCAGAAGATACTAACAAAACTGTGGTACTTGGAAGTAATAAAGAAAATAAAGGAAAAATATATGTTGCACAAGATTCAAGAAGAAGTATTTTTGCAAGTGAACTTAAGAAACCTTTATATAATCTTGCAACTTTAATTAAATCAGGTTCTAGTAATAAAAATTGGTTAAATTTAATATTTAAAGGTAGTGACTTATTTGATAATCTATTTGTTGAATCTAATGGTAAATCTTTAATGACTAGAATGTTATATAATTCAGAAGAATTGTCATCTTTTGATATGTTTTCAAGTTTACGAATAAGTGAAAGTGAATCTGATAAGAGAAGTAAAGAATATTTAGGAGGATATTTATCAACTATAAAAAATGCTAATAATAAATTAGAAGGTTATAAAGTTACTGAAAATAAACCTAGTATATTAACTGGATATGATTTTAGTATTAATTATAAAAATAAAAAAGTTCCTCTTAGTATAAAATTTAATGCTTTATGGAATGGAAGCGAAAGAACTTCAGAAATTGTTACAGATTATACATTAAATAAATCTGATAAAAGTTTAAGAGATATAGGTAAAGATTCATATTTAGAATATTTAGTTACAACTAAAAAAATAGCTGAAAGAAATCAAGTTAAATATGAATTTAAAGGAATGACAAATACTAAAGAAACTACATCACATCATAATTTAGACTTTAGTTTAAAATATGATGACAATAAATTAAAAGTTGAAACTGCAATTAATACAGATATAAATCGTATACATTTTTCTAGTTCTGAAGATGAAATTATGAAATATACCTATGATAAACCTGGTTTCTTTAGTACAAGTAGGAAAACAGAAAGTATGGAAATGGTACATAAACTTAACGCTTCTTATGCAAACTATATATTTAAACCAAGTTTAAATTTATCATATATAGCAGAACCAAATAAATATTTTGAATTAGTTCCTAAGTTATTATATGAAGGTAAATTTGAATATAAACAATATGAAAAAATTGAAGGTGCAGAATATTTAAAATCTGATGAAGGTAAGGATAATTCTAAATTAACTGAATTAAAAATAGATGTATTTAAAAGAGATGAAAATAATAAACTTATAAAAGCTCAAAATGCACCTAAAACAGGTAATGAAGAATTTGATAATTTAGAAGCTGGATCTTCAGTAGATATTTCTAAATATTCTAAATTTATATTTACTGATATAGAAAAAACATTTGAAAAAGAAAAACAAGTTGGAAAATCTAGATGGAAAGATCCTATGAATATATTTGTTCCAGCCTTAGATGTTTATTATAAACCACTTGATTTTGTTAAATTAGGATATCATTTCTTAATGCCTGTTGTATTAAAAGGTAAAAATATTGATGGATTCTTTATTAGAAATGGATTAAGTGCTACAGTACACTTTTAGTATAAATATTGCTCTTGTGAGCAATATTTTTATTTTAATGATAATTTGCAATAATTTTTTAAATAATGTACTATATAATAAGGAAAAAGTTTTAAATTGGGGGAAATATGACAAATAAGGATAAAATTAAATATATAATGGATATATTATCTAAAAAATTTGGAAAACCTAAAACGGCCTTAAATTATAATAATGAATATCAATTAATGGTTGCTGTAGTTCTTTCAGCACAATGTACAGATGCTAGAGTTAATATAGTTACAGAAGAACTTTTTAAATTAGTTGAAAAACCTGAAGATATAGATAATATGGAACTTTCTGAACTTGAAAAAAGAATATATCAAACAGGATTTTATAAAAATAAAGCGCTAAATTTGAAAAAAAATGCTAGAATATTAATAGAAAAGTATAATTCTAAATTACCTCAAACATTAGAAGAATTGATAGAATTACCGGGTGTTGGAAGAAAAACTGCTAATGTTTTGTTAGGCGATTTGTGGAATAAAAGAATAGGTATAGTTGTTGATACTCATGTTAAAAGACTTTCCAATTTAATTGGTTTTGTAAATACTGACAATCCAGAAAAAATTGAAAAAGAGTTAATAAAAATAATTCCTAAAAAATATTGGTATGAATATTCACATTATTTAATTTTACAAGGAAGAGATAAATGTATAGCAAGAAGACCTAAATGTAGTGAGTGTGAAATAAGAAAATATTGTGATTATGGAAGAAAGAAAGGTGATATATGAAAAAGTTATTTTTGATATTGTGTATGTTATCATTAAATTCATTTTCAATAAATTATGTAGATAATGAGAATTTTAAGGAACAGATTATATTTTCAGCAACTGGTGATGGTAAAATAATAGTAGACAGTAATTCTGATGTAGTTTTTCCTATAGCTTCTCTTACTAAAGTTATGAATGTTTTAGTGGCTTTAGATGAAGTTGAAAAAGGTAATTTTAGTTTAGATGACAAAATTACTTTTGATAAGGAAACAGCCTATATTTCTGGAGGAAGGCTTTTTGCATTACCCGGTGATTCTTATACCCTTAGAGATTTATTAAAAATGGAGTTAGTTCATTCTTCTAATAATTCAGCTTATGCAGTTGCTAAATTTATAGGAAAAGGTAGTATAGAAAATTTTGTTAATAAAATGAATTTAAAAGCAAAAGAAATAGGTTTAAAAAACACAGAATTTGCAAGTCCTGCTGGACTTCCACCAAGATTGTCACATTTAAATGGTATGGATGTTTCTAATGCTAAAGATTTATATTTACTTACAAGTTATGCTTTAAAGAATTATAATATTTTAGAATATAGTAATATAAAAGAAATAAAACTTGATGGAAATATTTATGAAAATAGAAATACTTTATTAGGTAAGTATGGAATTGTAGGTTTAAAAACAGGTTATCATTCAGAAAGTGGATATAATTTTATAGTAGTATCAAAAATGGGAGATACAGAAATAATATCTATATCCTTAAATTCAGAAAATATTAAAGATAGAAATCTAGTTAATGAAAGAATACTTAAAATTTTAGAACAAAATATAACTACTTTAGTAGATAAAAATAATGAATATTATATTTTTGATATTGCTAATCATCAAGATAAAAATATTGAAGGATACTTAAAAGAAGATATTAAAGTTTTAGACGTATATAAAAATATAAAATATAATCTAGTTCAATTAGATTATGAAGATAAAGATATTAAAAAAGATGATAAAATAGCTATTCTGGAAGTATATGAGGGATCTGAGAAACTTTTTGAAAAGGATATATTTGCAGTTAAAGAAAATAAAAGGTTAAAATGGTATGAAAGAATACTTAGAATAATAACGTTTGGATACTATTAAGGTGATGAATATGAAAAATCTTATATTAATAATAGGAATGAGTGGCTCTGGTAAAACAACTGCTGCAAAATTCTTTGAAGATAAGGGATATGATATGTATATAAATTATCCTTTAGACAAATTTAATAATGATATTATAAACAATACAGTAATGAGTTTTAATTTTAAAAATAATAAAGATATTGAAAAATTTTTAGAAAATGTTAATAGAATTAAAAAATATGATATAAACTTAAAATTATTATTTTTAGATTCAAGTGATCAAGTAATTATGTCAAGATATGAATATTTAAGAAGAAATCACCCTTTAAATTTAGAAAAAGGAATATTTGATGCAATTAAAAATGAAAGAAAATTAATGCAATGTTTGATTGATAGTTCAGATATAAGTATTGATACATCAAATTTAAAAGTTAAGTCTTTATATGAAATATTGGAAAATATATTCATATTTAAAAAGCATATATTATTTAGTTCTTTTGGGTATAAAAATGAACTTCCTAAGGATAGTGATTTTATTTTTGATGCTAGATTTTTAGAAAATCCTTTTTATGAACCTGAATTAAAAAATCTTACGGGAAATGATAAAGCTGTATTTGATTATGTAATGAATTTTGATGATGCTAGAGAATATTTTAAAGATATAAAAAATTTGATTGATAAAAATATAGAAATTTATTTAAAAAAGGTAAAACCTATTGTAAAAATATCTGTAGGATGTACTGGTGGAAAGCATAGATCAGTTACTTTAGTTAATGCACTGTATGATTATTTTTCTGAAAAATATAAGGAAGATATATTTAAATTTCATAGAGAGTTGAGTAAAGATGAAGATTAATTTAAAAGATATACCTAAAAATCCTGGTGTATATATAATGAAAAATATAAAAGATAAGATTATATATATAGGTAAGGCTAAGAATTTACGTAATAGAGTAAGTTCCTATTTTAATAATCCTAATTCTAGTATTAAAACATTTGAACTTGTAAAACATATTGAAAATATTGATTTTTTTGTATGTAATAATGAGTTAGAGGCACTAATACTTGAAAATAATTTAATAAAAAAACATAAACCTAAGTATAATATTCTTTTGAAGGATAATAAAACTTATCCTTATTTAAAAATAACTAATGAAAAATTTCCTAAAATTACAATAGTTAGAAGTAGAAATCATTTAGAAAATAATGAAAAGGCCTATTTTTTTGGACCTTTTCCTTTTAATATAAAGGGAATATTAAAAACTTTATTATCTGCTTTTGAAATTAAGAACTTCAATATAGATATGTACAATAAAAAAATTGTCGGGGTTAATTTAAGACATGATAATTTTAGTCGTGATTTTAAATTTGAAAATAAAGAAGATGAAATTAAATATATTAATAATATAAATAATATGATGGAATTTTTAAATAATAAAGATCGTAGAATAATAGATAAATTACATGATGAAATGATAACATATGCAGAAAATTTGGAATTTGAAAAATCACTAGTTTTAAGAAATAGAATAGAACTTTTAAATAAATTGTTAGAAATACAATTAATAGAACATAATAAAGAAATAGATGAAGATGTATTTTTATACAAGGCTACTAAAGAAAGAATATTTGTTTCTATTTTGAGTATTAGAGATGGAAAGGTAATAGATAAAAATACATATAATATAGAGAATAATTTTGATGAAGATGAAATCTTTGAAAGATTATTAATTAGTTATTATGATAATAAAAGAGTTCCTAATAATATAATAATAGATCCAAAGGTTATTTTAGATTTAAATATAATTACAGAGTGGTTTAAATTAGAAAAAAATAGTAAGGTACAGATTCATAGACCTATAATTAAGAGTCGTAGGAAATTATTGTTAGATTTAGGTATTAAAAATTTAGAAGTATTTATTGATAATTTCTATAAGAGTGAAAATTCATTGAAAAAAGGGCTTATAGATTTAAAAAATATTCTTAATTTAAAGAAATATCCTAAGGTAATAGAATGTTTTGATATATCTAATATTCAGGGAAAAGATGCAGTTGCTGGAATGAGCGTATCGGTTGATGGTAAGGCTGCAAATTCAAGGTATAGACATTTTAAAATAACAGTAAAAGATAGCCCTGATGATTTTATGATGATGAGAGAAGTTTTAACTAGAAGATATTCAAAATTAACAATAGAAGAATTACCTGATCTAGTATTAATAGATGGTGGTAAAGGACAATTAGGTGTTGCAGTTGAAGTATTTGAATCCTTAAATTTAACTAAATATGTTGATATTATAAGTATAGCTAAAAGAGAAGAAGAAATATTTAAATCTGGAATAAGTGAACCTTTTATTATAGATAAAAATGATGAAGCATTAAAAATTTTAATTAGAACAAGAGATGAAGTACATAGATTTGGTATAACTTATCATAGAAAATTAAGATCTAAAAGAAATTTAAAATCAAGATTAGATGATATAAATGGTATAGGTCCAAAAAGAAAAAAAGAATTAATTAAAAAATTTGGTACTATTAACAATATTTTTAATGCAAGTGATGAAGAATTATTAGAAATTTTACCTAAAAAAGTGGTTGAAGAAATTAAAAATAGTTAAATAGTTTAAATTTTACGAATATAAAAAAGTATTTCATAAAATAAAAAAATAACTGAAATTTAGTTTTTGGCAATGTAAAGTATTAAATGCACAAAAACAAAAATAGAGATAAATGTGGTAAAAATAATAGTTTGAAGCATGTTTAAATTTTTTTCGTTTTAATAAAAAATTGACATAACCTACAACAATAATTTAAAATTGCACTGTTAAGGCTATTAAAAATAGTCAAAATG
>NZ_LOHY01000122.1 GCF_001559795.1 Pseudostreptobacillus hongkongensis
CATATTTTTCTTTGCAATTCTGCTCTTTGTATTACTTCGTTTTCTACCATTAATTATCTCCATTCACTTTTTTGTTATATTTTATTTTATTATATCATTATTTAATATCTTTTAAAAACCTAAAATAATCTAAGAAAATTCAATATATTATTTTTATATATTTGTTTATATCTACTTTTAAATAATACATTTAATATTAAAATTATACCTTAAATATTTGTGAAGAACCTAAAAAATACACCATTTAGATGTATTTCAAAAGATTTTCTGCTTCTTTGTAATTTTTTATAAATTT
This sequence comes from Pseudostreptobacillus hongkongensis, assembly GCF_001559795.1. Taxonomy (NCBI): domain Bacteria; kingdom Fusobacteriati; phylum Fusobacteriota; class Fusobacteriia; order Fusobacteriales; family Leptotrichiaceae; genus Pseudostreptobacillus; species Pseudostreptobacillus hongkongensis. The sequence continues at coordinate 296 of NZ_LOHY01000122.1, forward strand.
CTCTACATGTCTATAGAAATTTTTACTATGATCTGGATGCTTTAAATGTGCAAGTTCATGAACTATTACATAATCAATTTCAAATGGACTTCTTTTAATAAGTTGTATATTTAAAGCTATCAATTTTTTAGCCGGTTGACAATAACCCCATTTACTCTTAATATTCTTAAAGATTAATCTATCAACTTCTTCTTCCATAATATTTTTCCAAAAATCTATCCTTTTAGTAAAAAGTTTTTTAGATTCATCATAATAAAACTTTTCTACTATTCTTTTTCTTTTTTCAAATTCTTCTGTATCTGTATAAAGGATGAACTTATTTTCCTCAAATACTAACTGATTATATGTTGCTTTTATTACTTTTAAAGTATAGCTTCTTCCCATAAATTTTATTCTACTATCATTAGTATATGTTTCTTCAACTTTATTTTTCTTAAATTCATCAATTTTTTTCTTACTTTTTTCTATCCAGTCTTTTTTTGATTCTATATATCTAATTATACTATATTCATCAATATTTAAAGGAACAGAAATATATACGCTACCATCTGATCTTACTCTTAAATTTATATTCTTAACTCTTTTTCTTTCTACTTCATAACCTAAAATAATTTCTTTATTCATTAAAATTATCCAACTCACGTTCTAAAGTCATTCTTATAGGTGGTATAACTAATACTGTTTTTGAAATTAATCTTTCAAATAAGTTATCATCATAAGCTCTAATATTTTTAAGAAATTTAAATATATTTTCTTTTTTAGCCATATATATCATATTATTACCCATAAAAATATTAAGTGTTAATTTTGAAATACCAGGATATTCTCCTCTTGTTACAACTGATAATGTTCCTATATGTATCATAGTTATTTTAGATACATCTATTAATATTTCTTTTTCTAAAAATAGAGCTCTTTTAGTAAGAATAAAATCTTTAGTATAACCTTCTAATTTTTCATTTTTATCGTTATACTTCCCTATAAGTTTAATAACAAAACCATATATATAGTAGCTCAAAAACACTAAAAATATATATATTAAAAATTCCATTACGCCTCTTTCATACTTTTAATAATAGGTAAGAAATAACTAATAGAAAATAGAGTTTTAATATCAGATAAATAGTTATCTATTTCATCTAATTTAATCCAGTGAGATATAATATCTTCTCCTTCATCAAAGTTTGTATCACGTGGTTCAATATCATTTGATTTTAATCTTGCAGCGTAATAGTATAGTTTTTCTGTTGCATATGGTGTTGTAAGTATAGGAGTTTTATGTTCAACCACACAGTCTAAATCATCAAAAGAATATCCTGTTTCTTCTTTTAACTCTCTTTTCATAGCATCAAATGGATCTTCTCCTGGATCTATCATTCCAGCTACATTTTCAAACATATTTCCATCTACTCCTGGTCTATACTGTTCAACAAGTAAAACTTTTTCTAATTTTTCATCAAAAATAGTTACACAAACTGCATCTGATTTAACTATATATTCTAACTTTACATTAGTAGTAGGATGTACCTTAATATCCCCTTTTATAAACTTAAATCCTTCCTGAATTGGAATAGCCATATTTATCACCTCATATTATTTTTATTTTATTCTACAACAAAAAAATACTAAAATCAACTATTTAAATTTTATGTTTTATGATATAATTAGATAATATATTGTATAAAATGAAAGGAGTAAAATGATTACAACTAGTAATTTAACTGTTCAATATGGTGGTAGAAAATTATTTGAAGATGTTAATATTAAATTTACTGAAGGAAATTGCTATGGTATAATCGGTGCAAATGGTGCTGGTAAGTCTACATTTTTAAAAGTTATTACAGGTGATGTTGAATCTACAAGTGGAGATATTATCATAGATAAAAACAAAAGAATATCATTTTTAAAACAAGATCACTTCGCTCATGAAGAAGATAAAGTTCTTGATGTTGTAATAATGGGACATGAAAGACTTTACCAAATAATACTTGAAAAAAATGAAATTTATTCAAAAACTGAATTTACTGATGAAGATGGTATAAAAATAAGTGAGCTTGAGGGTGAATTTGCTGATCTTGATGGTTGGGAAGCTGAAACTAATGCTGAAAAATTACTAACAGGTCTTGGAATAAACCCAGAATTACATGAAAAATATATGAAAGAATTAACTGAGCCTGAAAAAGTTAAAGTTCTTCTTGCTCAAAGTTTATTCGGTAATCCAGATATACTATTATTAGATGAGCCTACTAATGGACTTGATTTAAAAGCAGTCAACTGGCTTGAAAACTTTATAATGGATCTAGATAATACTACTGTTTTAATAGTTTCTCATGATAGACACTTTTTAAACAAAGTATGTACTCATATAGCTGATATAGATTATGGTAAAATAAAAATATTTGTTGGAAACTATAATTTCTGGTATGAATCATCTCAATTAATGCAAGAATTGCTTAGAAATCAAAATAAAAAAGTTGAACAAAAAAGAAAAGAATTACAAGAATTTATTGCACGTTTTTCTGCTAATGCATCAAAATCTAAACAAGCTACAAGTAGAAAAAAACAATTAGAAAAATTACAATTAGAGGATATGCAAGTTTCAAACAGAAAATATCCATATGTTGATTTCAAATCTGAAAGAGAAGCTGGTAATAACATGCTTAAGGTTGAAAATCTTTCTAAAACTGTTGATGGTGAATTAGTATTAGATAATATTAGCTTTACTATAAATACTAATGATAAGGTTGCTATACTTTCAAGAAATGATATAGCTAAAACTACCCTTTTCCAAATATTAGCTGGTGAACTTACTCCTGATAGTGGAAGTTATGAATGGGGTATGACTACAACTCAAAGCTATTTCCCTAAAGATAATAGTGAATACTTTGAAAATGTTGATTTAACATTAATAGATTGGTTAAGACAATATTCTAAAGATCAACATGAAGAATATGTTAGAGGATTTTTAGGTAGAATGCTATTTTCTGGTGATGATGCTAGAAAAGAAGCCAAAGTTCTATCTGGTGGTGAAAAAGTTAGATGTATGTTAGCTAAAATGATGTTAAGTGGTGCTAATGTTCTAATACTTGATAGCCCTACTGATCATCTTGATTTAGAATCTATAACATCACTTAATAAAGGATTAAGTAAGTTTAATGGTACTATACTATTTACTACTCACGATCATGAATTTATTCAAACTATAGCTAATAAGATTATAGAAATAACTCCTAAAGGATTAATATATAAAGAGATTGATTTTGATGAGTATATAGAAGATGAAGAATTACAAGAAAAAATAAATGAAATGTATAAATAGGAGGTTTTATGTATAGTAAAGAAGATTTTAATAAAGATTTTGAACAAGTAAAAGAAACTTTAAAAAATATAGATTTTACAAAGATTGCTACAGAAGGAAAAGAAAATATAAAACTTGCTACAGATGAATTTAAAAAACTATATAACAAGATTACTAATCTTTTAGCAAATAAACAAATTTCAAATGAAGAATTTAATGAATATAAAAACACTTTGCTTAACTACTTTAAAGGATTTAATAGTGAAGAATTATTAAATAATATAAACGAAGGTTTAAAAAATGTTATTGAGGGTGCTAAAACAGTTATTTCAGATGCTAAAGATGCACTATCTTCATTTTTCAAAAAATAAATATATAGAATAAAAAGAGACTCACGTCTCTTTTTGTTTATTTGAACACTTCTCCTGCTTGTTGACTCCAAAATACAAGATCTAAAGCATCCATTGGAATATTCACTTTTTCTGAATATGCTATCATTAATTTTTCTATTTCAAAGTACTTATTTTTTGTTAAAGATTTGGGTATTTCATCAATAACCCCTAGTTCTTTTAAATTTTTTAAAACATGTCTATCAAGTATAGCTAAATATCTACCATACCCAAGATTTCTTAAAACATGAGCAGCTTCTTTTAACCCCATACCTTTTACATTCTTAAGAATCCAGTTTCTTTTTTCATATACATCCCCTATTTCTTTAAGAATATTTTTACTATCAAGTTTTCCATTTCTTGTCATTAAATTTCTTAATTCAACTAAATATCTAGATTTATTATTTTTAAATCTTACTACATTTAAATACTCTACAATTTCTTCACTATTTCCAGTGTAAAGTAAGCCATTTTCTTTTAATTTAGTTATTGCACTCCAAGCATTTCTTGCTTTACTTTGTGGAGTTAATATACAAAATGCTATTTCTGCAAAATAATCCTTTTCTTCAAAATTCATAGTATCTGCATACCCTTTTATTGCTGCATCTATTTCTTTTTTAGACTTTCTATAAATCTCATCAATTTCAGTTTGTTTTTCTTTACATATTTCCATTAACAATTCTCCTTTTACTTTTTTACACATATTCTAATATATTATTACTTATAAATCAAGTTAATAAAGTAAAAATAAAGGAAGTTCAAGTGAAAACTTTATAGATTTTTAAATATCTTTATGGTATAATTAGTACATATAAATATATACGGAAATTTGAAAAAAATAA
>NZ_LOHY01000123.1 GCF_001559795.1 Pseudostreptobacillus hongkongensis
GGTTCTTCACAAATATTTAAGGGATAATAAAATTAGTAGCTCAATAGAATAAATATTAAATTATTCTAATTAGATCTACTTTTTTGTAGAAAAAAATGGCTAGATATGCTATCATTAAATCTGCTTAAAACCAACGAAAGGATATCTACCCATATGAATAATAATACCATATATTTAACAAAATTTAAAGGATTTAATTTTATTAAACAAGAAAAAATTAATAACATCATTCATACACATCTTAAAAAAATACCAAACAATACAAGAAAATGTAAGCATTGTTTAAGTTCTATGCATATTTGTAGTAATCATAAAATATCTCTAAAAGATTTTCCAATTGAACCTGATACTAAAGAAATTCTAACTATTAGCTTTTCAAGATTTAAATGTA
>NZ_LOHY01000124.1 GCF_001559795.1 Pseudostreptobacillus hongkongensis
CGGAAATTTGAAAAAAATAACCATATAAAAATACTCTCAAAGTCTTATGAATAGTATATTTTTTATGTCAAGTTTTCTAATATTTTTACTTGACTAACTCTGTATAATATGGTATAATGTCTACGTAAATAGACTATTAAAAAGGAGTTCTAATATGTATCTTGAAAAAATAACTAGAAATGGTAAAACTTTTTTGTATAAAACTGAAGGTGTGTATGATAAAATTACTAAAAAACAAAAGAAAGTTCGTATTACCATCGGTTCTTTAGATAAACTTAAACTTATCTATGATGACCCTATAGAACATTTTAAAAATGAAATTGAACTTGAAAATAAACAAAGAGAATTAGAACATAATAAATCATATACTTTTACTTTCTCTAAAACTAAAATTAATTATGATAATATAAGAAACAATAATAATATCTTTAATCTTGGTTGTATATACCTTGAGAAAATATACTACTCTTTAGGTCTTGATAAAGTTATTAATAAAATGAAATATCATGAAAAGGCTTCTGTTAAACTTGAACATATTCTTAAATTATTAATATATAATAGAATTATGAACCCTAAATCTAAACTTAATGATTTTAAACTTAAAGATAATTATCCTATTAATCTTAAACTTGAACTTCATGATATATACAAAGCTTTAGATGTTTTCTTTAAGTATAAAGATGATTTCTTATCTTCTATCAAAGATAATATTTCTTCTTTAATTAATTATGATCTTTCTAAAACTCATTTTGATGTTACTAACTTTTATCTTTATACTGATGAAGATAATGAAAGAGATTTACCTAAAAAAGGTTACTCTAAAGAAAATGTTCAAAACCCTATTATTCAATTAGGACTTTTAACTGATAATAATGGTCTTCCTATTGATTACAAGCTTTTTAGTGGTAATACTCCTGATGTTGCTACATATATTGATTTTATCAATGAAGTTAAAAAAACTCACTCTATTAGAAAAAGTATTATCATTGCTGATGCTGGTCTTGTTTCTAATGATAATATTATTAAAACCATTTTATCTGGTTCTGGATATATATTTAAACATTCTTTACTTAGACTTAACAAAGATGATTACAATATGTTCCTTTCTAATATTAAACCTTTTATAGATGAAATTCTTGAAGATAATCCCAATATTAATGGAGTATATAAAAGTATTCATGTTGAAGTTGATAGAACAGTTATTGATATATATGGCAAAAAGGTTAAAGTTCCTTTAACACAAAAATTTCTTTTTACTTACTCTAGAAGTTATGATAAAAGATCAAAATATATTAGAGAAGAAGAATTAGTTAATGCTGATAAATATATTAAAAATCCTGAAAAACTTAATAAGTATTTATCTAAAGTTGCTTCTAGTTTAATTAATACTAAAATTAAGCATAATGATGTTAATATTAATGATAAGAAGTTAAAAAAATATGAAGAAATATCTGGGTATTCACTTATCATTAGTAGTGAATATGATATGGATGATTTAGATATACTTAAAGCATATAAAGAGCAATATAGGATAGAAGAAAGTTTTAGAGTTATGAAATCTACTATTAAGACTAGACCTATTTATTTAAGTAATGAATATAGAATACAAAGTCATTTTTTAATTTGTTTTTTAGCACTATTATTTATTAGAATATTACAAATTAAATTAAATAGAATTTATTCTGTTGATGAGATTGTTAATGGAGTTAAGGATTTAGAGATATTTAAGCATACGGGATCTAATATGTTTGAAATTAATGGCTTAAGTGAAATCCATAAATATTTAAACAATATATTAGATGTTGACATTCCTACTTATGAATATACTGGAAAAGAATTAGTAAATTTATTTTCAAAATGTAAGAAAATTTAAAAGTTGGCATGTGATTTTTTGAAAAATTTTAGGCTGTAAAACCCTCTTAAACAAAGGGATACAGCCTATTTTTATCTGAAAATTTTTTCAAATTTGAGATTCTACCATAAAGAATTTAAATAAGCAAATTATTTTATAGCCCTTATTTTACAATATATTAAATAAATATGATAATG
>NZ_LOHY01000125.1 GCF_001559795.1 Pseudostreptobacillus hongkongensis
TTTTCAAATTTGAGTTTATAATTTTAACAATAAATTTTACCATAAAAAATATTCATTTTCAACACTACCCCCCCCACTTTATCTTATATTTTCCTTAGAAAATTGTTTGAAAATCATTTGCTAAAAATGATTATTATTGTTATTTGTATCCATTTTTATTACAAAGTACTATTCTATCAGTATTAATCAATAGTAACTATTTTAAAATTTTACTTTTTGAAACTTTTGTACATCAGTATTTCAATATGTTAACATTTCCTTTTCTAAGATAAAACTAAGAAAAATCGCTGATATTATTAATAATAGATTATGTAATATTCATAATTTGAAATAATATTTATTAAAAAGAAATTGATTCTATTGTTTCATATTTCTAAAAAATATTAACTATCGCAAACATTAAAAGATGTGGATGGAGAAAAATCTTATTAATTCAATGGTAAAGATAGCTGGATTTCCTTTCATAAAAGATATTAATGATTTTGATTTTAGTTATCAAGATAATATAGATAAACAAGAGATATTGGATTTACTTACACATAGATTTATACATAATTTTGAGAATGTAGTATTTATTGTAAATATAGGGTGTTGATAAATAGATGAATTAGGATATATTCCAATAACTAAAGAAGAGACACTTATATTTTTTAGATTAATAAATGAAAGATATGAAAAGAAGTCAACAATAGTTACAACTAATGCTGACTTCAAGTATTGGGGTGATATATTTTCTGATAATACTTTATCAAATGCTATGTTAGATAGATTATTACATCATTGTAATGTTATTAGTATAGTTGGTAGATCATATAGAGTTAGAGATTATTATCAAGAATAAAAAACTACATTCTTATTTTGACACAATCTTACATTTTTATATTGACATTAACAAAAATATATATTTTTATATAAAATTAGGGTCAAGGGTTCTACCTTGCACGTTAAATGCAAGAGAAAATGGCTTGCCCATTTCCTTACATTTAACGTGATATAATACAGTTAAAATTATAAAACTAAAGCTGAATCTAATCTGCTCTTTTATCTACTATCCCCTTTATCTCTAATTTGAGCCTCTATTTCTTTTATTAATGAATCCAAATCATCAAACCTTTTACCATTAAATACAAAAAATAAAATAGTTCCATATAAATTTATTACTGTATAAAATATATAATTATTATGCATTGTTAGTTTAAATATTATCATATTTTCTTTATAATATCTTTTTTCTATTTCTATTTCTTTTTCTATTTTTTTTCTATTTTCTTGTTTTTCTATTTCTTCTATATTTTCTAGTTCTTCTCTTTTTTCTATTTCTTTTAGATTTATTAGGTCTTCTATTGTTGTTATTTCTGAATATTTACTCATTATTTTTCCTCTTTTCTAATTTATTTTATATTTTTATTTATTTAATTTTCTTCCATTACATTCTTTACATAATATTTCAACCAAACTTATAATATTTTTTTATAATTCAAAATATCTGCTTAACTTTTTTTAAATTGATTTTTTGCCATAAAATCTTCTATTTACTTCCAAATTTTATAACATCTTTTATCTTTTTGATATTTTTATTTTAACAGTATCTAATTTGCTTAAATTTGCTCCTATAAGCTCCAAAATCACAAAAGAGAATTTAATATACCCCTTAACTCTTAAAATCGCTTAGAATGAAAAATATGGCTTATTTTTTATATATTTTACCCCTACTATCAATATCAAAAACTAATATGACAATTTCAGTATCTATAATTCTAAATATTGCTCTATAATCTCCTATTCTCATTCTAAATATATCATCATAATCTTTATGAATATATTTTTTTATATCATATTCAAATATTTTATTTTTATCTTTTGAAATTTCATCAAATGCTTTCATAAATTTAATTCCATAAATTTTATTTATAAACTTTTTAGCTTCTTTTTTATATAAAACCTTATAAAACATCTTCTAATTTCAATTCCTCTCCACTTATATCTGAAAAATCAATGTTTTTACTTTCTATTTCTAATTGTTCTTCTTTTGATAATAAAGAAATATTTGAATTTAAAAAATCTAATAAACTTATTTCTTTTTCTTGTTTTATTCTTTTTAAGGCTGTTTCTCTTAAAAACTCTGAAAAATTATAGCCTTTTTTTAAAATAAAATTTGAAATTAAATCATAATCTTCTTGCTTTAAAGTAATATTTTTACGAATAAACATAAATAGGTCTCCTCCTTCTTAATATATTTTATACACATCATACGCATTATACGCATTATATTGTATCATTTTTAACAATATGTACTTTAAATTTTCAATTGCAACCCATGTGATAAGTTTTTAAAGATTAATCGCAACCCATTGTATATATTTTTAATAATTTTATGATATAATTTATCTGATAGGGTTTAAATTCACGCTATCACATAATATAGCCCTTAATGATAATTTTTGTAATGTTCTTTGACCATATTTAGCAGCAAACATATCATTAGGGGTTTTCTTATATCTAGCCTTATACAAACTATTTATATTATTAACCATATCATATATCTCATCTTGAGTTAAATTATTAAAACTAATTCCTTTAGGTAAAAATCTTCTTATTAGTCTATGTATATTTTCAATATTAGGCTTTTGAGTTGGTGTTGCCTTATCACAATAAAATACTCTTGTTCTGTTAAAATCACTTTTAATACTTCTTTCCATTTTATCTCTTGATGAAAATTCATACCCTCTATCTGTTAAAATAACTTCAAACATTTTTCTAAACATTACAGTTCCAATAGCTCTTTCTATGTTATCAAGTATTTTAACTATCTCTATTTGTGATTTTTTTTCTAATTTATATGCCATTAAAAATTGAATATCTGTAATAAATATTGTAAGTATATATCCACTAGCTCCTAAAGGACCACATATTAGATCCATTTCTACTACACTTATATCTTTATGATTTTCTCTATATTCTTCAAAATCTTTATATTCTCTATCATTTAAAAAACTCTTTCTAGGTAAGTATGGAATTTCTGTATCTTCTATCTTCTTCATTACTTTTCTTCTTTTTCTTTTATTCATTTTTATTAACAACCTATTATTAATATATGAATATATTGTTTGAACACTTACACTATCTTTAGGATATTTAATTTTTATAACCTCACTAATATGAAATATCGTTTGATTTAAATCTAATGATCTTTGAATTTCTTTTAACATCATTATTTTTGATTCAGTTATTCTTGAATTAGTTCTTCTATGCAAAGATTTCTTATGTGATATTATCGATTTATATACTATGTAATGCTTAGTGCAATTTTTGCTAAAATATCTAGGACAGTTATTACAAACATAAGGCGATTGTTTTAGTAAGTTACAATAATTATTTTCAAGTATTTCTTCATCTGTTTTAATATTATTATATTCAAATATCTTAACATTTCTTTCAACCATTCTATTTCTTTTTATCTCTCTTGATATTGTTGATAGACTTCTATTTAATTCTTTTGATATATCTTTTAAAGACCAACCATCTTTTAATCTTACTTCGATTAAAATTCTTTCTTCTTGATTTAACTTTTTCATTTATTTTCCTTTCAGGGAGTTGCAATTGATACTTTAAAAAAAGGTGGCGATTAATCTTTAAAAATTAAAAAAATGAAAGTCATTAAAACTCTCATTTTTTCTACATTATATCATATTTGGGGTTTTTTTTACTTTTTTAAATTGAATTATTTTTTTATACGAGCCATTTATTTATACTATTTAGATTATATTTCTCATGGGTTGCGTTTGTTACTTTAATGTGCATATTTAGCAAGAAGGTTCCTATTTCTATAAGTGTAAATAGTTCACCTTTTATATTGTTTTACTATATAATTTTACAATATTATAAATTATTTTCCCCAAATTTGATAACATTTTTTATCTTTTTTATTTTCTAATAATAATGTATTATTTTTACTTAATTCTAATAATTGACTATAATTCTATATATTAATAAAAATAATAATTCTAATCATTTATTATTTTTTTTATAAAAATTATAACCTTATACCTCTATTTTTAAAAAATATAACTGAACACATTCCTAACAATATTATTAATACTCCACTCATACAAAATATTACATTTATTTTTATATATTTTAAAATATATCCTACCATAATCATTGATGTTGGTGTTGCTATATTTATATAGACACTTTCTTTTAAAAAGTAATATTCATTTTCTTCCTTATTTAAATTTTTTTGAATAATCAACTTATTTGAAGTTGAATAAAACGGAAATGATATTCCTGATATTAAAATAACTAATAAATACATGTATATATTATTTGAAAATGATAACATTGATATTGCTAAACCAAATAATATAATTGAATTTGAATAATAATATTTACTTTTAAATTTTAACTTTATTACAATATAAGAACCTATAAACATTCCAAGTACCCAAAAAATCTCATTATATTTTAAATAATTGATATTATCCCCAAAATAATATTTTACTAATAATGCTGTCATAAATCCTAGTATTGTCATAAAAAAATAAAAAATAAAATTTATAAAGAACATGTACCTCCAAACTGTTTTTATTTTTTCTGTCCAGTTTGTTGGTACATGTTCTGAATGAACTGCTTTTTTTCATTATCATCATCACTACCAATCATAATAGGACTAACTGTACTTGTAGCAACATCATCAAAGTACAAATGATACAACTCATGAGCAAATGAAAATCTTTGTCTACCAATAGACATATCTGAATTTATAGCTATTACATTAGAATTTTTACATTTATAACAAACCCCGCTAATATTATCGCCTAGCGAATGAAAAACAAGTGTTAGATTTTCTATTTTTTGAACTAACTTAAAAATATCAATAGATGATTCTACATCTTCACCTAATTTCTTTCTAAGGTTAGATGATTTATTACTTAAGTCTATTCTATCAATCATTTATTTTCCTCCAATATACTATCCATTTCAATTTGATTTAAAACAATTTTATTTACAATAGCTAAAGATTATCTAAAAATAGGATTGAGTAGTAAAGATATTCATATTAAATACGGTGTATAAAAAAGAATTTAAAGCTAAAGTTATTAATAAAATTTTTAAAGGTAATTCTATAGATAAATTATCTACAAAGTATTCACCGCCTAATACTATTAAAAATAATTTCAACTTTATTTATAACTTGATTTTGATTTTATAACTTTAACATCTAAATTCAATAATTTTTTCAAAATATTCTTAACATCATATTCACTCAACAAGCATTTAGGACCTATATATATTTCTTTTATAGCTTCCTTAGAAAAAGGTAATTTTAAAAACTCAGTAATATCATCTTCTCCAACAGTTCTAAAACCATGTTCTAATTCAATTACTTCCAATTTTTCAATAAATGCATTATATTTGTCAATTATTTTTTCAAATTTCATATCATCACAAAAAATAAGTCTAACTTCTTTTTCTTCTTTAAATGCAGGATTTTTATATTTTACCAATTCAGGAATCAATTCATGTAAAAATACTTCTATTTGTTCATCTTTATTCACAATATTTTCTTCTTTAATTATAGTCTTAATCGTACTTGCCACACCTAAAACATCATCTACTATTTCATCAGAAACTATATCATCAATATATATTACCTCTCTAATTAATAAATTATCAGCTTTTGATATTTTTTTTAAATCAAAACCTATAGAAACACCTTTACCATCTTCTGCATACGCTCTCCACTGACTTAATATATCTGGTTCCTTAGAAAAACAACTAACATAAACACTATGTTGACCTTTAAAAGATAAAATTCTTTTTAATTCATCTAATGTAAAGTCTAAGTTTGAATACATTTTCATCATATCCATAAATAATTTTGATTCTAAAAATTCTATTTGAATTGAATTTAATTTATTCAAATACCACTTAATTTCTAAGTCATCATTCATTTTCAATGGATCAGAAAGATAAATTTGCTTATTTTTAATAATATTCAAAAATGTTTTTAAAGAACAATAATAATACCCAATCATATATAAATCAGCTCCTCAATTTCTAATTTAAAAATTTAACAAAAAATATTTTAACTTTAAAATCAGTACAACAAAAATTAATATCAAAATAACTACATTAGTAATTTATCGTTATAAATCTAAAAATAAAGTTTCAACGAAAAGTTTCCATACTCGATTCCCTAAATATTATAGAAGTAAATTTTGATGTTCTTATTTGAGGAACATTTTTATAAATTTTAAAATATCCTAGTACTGCGATATCATAAATTTTTTCTTTATCAATATTATCTTGAATAAAATCTCTATAAATACTTATATTTTTACTCCAGTTATTTTTCTTTTCTATATTTAAAATCAATTTAAAACGTATACCTTTTTTAGTTTCAATTTCTTCACATTCTAATTTTGCTCTCCCATAAAAAATAAATATTTTATTTTCTTCAAATTTATCAAACCCACTATTTATAGATTTTCTAGGAATTGATTTATTAATACTATTTCCTTTTTTATCATTCATTTTAATTATAAAAGGATTATTTTCAAATTCATCTGCTTCATTACATTCTTTTACTTTTTTAGGTAGCAAGTAATTTAAGGCTGATTCTAATTTATCTTGAATCTTTTCATCACTTAAAGAGTTCACAAACTGTATAATAACATTTTCAGGTGCAGAATCATGTATATACGAACACCCATTATCATGATTCGATGAAGGAATCTTTGATAAATATTCACGTTTATTTGAGGTTCGATGAGTAAAACATAATTTTGCTTTCTTACATTCTGGACATAACATTTTATCTCGATATTTCGAAATATCTCTATCGTTTTCATCATATTCTCTTTGTACTTCATATAAATCATGAAGTTGCTTATCATCAGTATAATAAAATTCTCCAAAATATACATTTGACAATATAATCACTTCCTTTTACAAAATTCAATTAATAACATTATATTTTATTACTTTAAACACTCTAAAATTATTTTCTATAATATACAAAATACCTTATTATAAAACCAAATATATTAATATCAAAATAAAAGTTTAAAAGAATCTATTTAAATTAACAAATATCATCTATTTTGTTTTTTATTTTTCAAAAGCTAAAAATCTTTTCTAACTCGTTTATTATTTATAATCCAAAAATTAAATATCAAATATTTTTAAAAGGTCATAAAAGTAATATTTTTTATTTTTTTTCTTATCTTCTCCAAATATAAATTTTAAATCTTCTAACTTCTTTATATTATTTTTAGCAGTTATATAACTAACATTTAATGTAGCTGCCAAATTATTTATTGTAAAAATTGGATTTTTAAATATATAGTCTATATAATTTAATTTCAAATTATTATCATTTACGATATTTATCAATGTATTATATAGCATTTCTACTTCCTTAAATTTTTCTATATTTCTTTTAGATTGATTTATAATACAATCCAAGAAAAAATTAATCCAACCTATCCAATTTGGATTGTCTTTTCTTGTTTCATCTAAATAAGCATAATATTTTAATTTATTCTTTTCTATCTCTTCACTTATGTTAAAAACCTTATGATTTATCAATCCTTTATCATAAAGATAAAGAATAATAAGCAATCTTCCAACTCTTCCATTACCATCTAAAAAAGGGTGAATAGTCTCAAACTGTGCATGTATTATAGCTACTTTTATTAATTCATCTAAATCTTCATCTATACTATTAATATAGCTCTCTAAATTAGACATATATAAATCAATATTATTAGCTATTGGTGGAATATGTTTAGCATTTTCCATGCTTATTCCACCTATCCAATTTTGAACTTTTCTATACTCTCCAACATTACTATTAGAGCCTCTACCAGACTTTAACATTTCCTTATGTAATGCTTTGATTAATTTCGTCCCTATTGGTAGATCCCTTAATAATTTAATTCCTTCATTTAAAGCCTCAATATAATTTTTTATTTCTAATGTATCTGCATTACGCTTTGATGTCACATCCGCTTCAACAACTTCATTAAAACTAGATTGAGTTCCCTCTATTCTAGTTGATTGTAGAGATTCGTTAATTGTAAACAAGTAAAATATTGCCTCATTTAATTTACTATGTTCTGTTCTTATATTAATTTCTTTTATTAATTCCCTAGCTTTTATAACCTTTTTATTTAATTTTATAATTTCTTCATTTTCAAATATAATAGGTAGTAATTCTGGTTCAAATGGTTTTTTCATTTTTTATCATCTCCTTACCATAAGTATACATTATATTTTAAAAATTCGCAAATTTTATAATATACTTTTATTTTTATACTTTATATTTTAATTTTTGTTGTTTTTTAAAATATAAATCAACACATAGTCTTACTACTACCACAGTTTCCTTAGTATTAAATATCTTAATTTTATTTTTTTATAACAATTTTTTCTAATATAAGGAATTTAAAAATAGTATTTTTTTTAATTTTACCCTTATTTTAAGCCATTTTATATTTTTTTAGGGAATTTAATTTTTTTAAAATTACTCCTTGTATATAACATACAAATTTATTACAATTTATATATAAAATAAGATTAGGAGTGATTAAAATGATGGTTGAAAATGATATAGAATTAGAGGTTGAGAATAAAAATAGAAATAAAATATTAGTTGTTGGAGAAAGTTCAGTAAAAGTGAATATATTATATAACTTATTTAATGAATATGGAGTATCTAAAAATAGAGTAGAGGTTATAACTGATTTTGATAAGATTAAAAGAATGGATATGGATAAGTTAAAGAAATATAAGTTAATACTAATGGGACCTATTCCACATAGTTCAAAATCTAAGGAGTATAATAGTAGTATGTTAACTAATTTATTTTATACATTAGATAATAATAGAGTTGAAAAATTAGAAGCTAATGGTAGATTAAAGATAACAAAAAGTAACTTTAAAGAAATATTATTAAAACTAAAAAATGAGCTATATTTAAATTTATTCATAGATAAAGTTGAAAGTATAAATTAGTTAAATATATAATTGCAAAAATAAAAAAATAGGTTCTTCACAAATATTT
>NZ_LOHY01000126.1:0-540 GCF_001559795.1 Pseudostreptobacillus hongkongensis
TTTTTATTTTTCCATTAAATTATACTACTATTATGGTTCTTCACAAATATTTAAGGGATAATAATATTTAAAATTAAAAAAGTATCTAATTTATGACTTTAAAACTATAATTTATATATAGTTTCAATATAAGTCTTTATTAGATACTTTTTTGTAGCTTAAAAATACAATAGACTTAACTATTGTTTTATTATTCTTAATTATATATCAACTTATTTATATTCTTTAGGTAACATTAAATATTTTAAAAAACTAAAGAAGTATTCCATATTTCTATACCCATAAGCATTTCTCTTAGTAACTTTAATCTTATTATTTAATCCTTCTAATTTACCAGTACTTATATTATGTATAGAATGTGCTATTAACCCTTTTATTCTCTTTAGCTTATTATTAGCAAATATCACAAGTGGTTCTATTAAACTCTCTCTTGCAGCATTAAACCAATTCTCCCAAGATATACTAGCTTCTTCAAAACTAAAAAGATTAAATATTCTATTCATTTCTTCTTTCATAGCATAACATATAGATATCTTCTTA
>NZ_LOHY01000126.1:660-917 GCF_001559795.1 Pseudostreptobacillus hongkongensis
GCTCTAAAAGATTCTTTAGATCTACCTATACCTATCCATATAGCTTCACCTAATTCTAAATCTAATACAACAGTAGCATATTTATGACCTTTTAGAATAGCAAATTCATCAATTGCTATATATTTAGGTTTATAGTTTTCTTTTTTTAGTTGTTCTTTTCTAAGTTTTAATTTTATATCTATTTCATTTTTATGTATTTTTCTAATAGTATTCCAATGTACTCCTGTAATATCTTTTATATGATTTACTGTTATATT
>NZ_LOHY01000127.1 GCF_001559795.1 Pseudostreptobacillus hongkongensis
ATGTACTAGGATTTTCAACAAAATCTAAAGTTGATTATAATAAGTCAGAAGATTGGGGATTGGTTACTACTCGTAATTCAAATGCAGAAAATCAAAGTGTAAAATTACACAACACTAAATTAAGTACGGTGTCAAATGACAAATCTCTAATTTTAGCAAAAGCAGAAATAGCTAAAGATAATTCATTTGGTCAAGCAAGTAATTTTGAATCAAGTTTAAATGGTGGAAAAGGCTATGCTTCAAAAAATGCTGTATTTGAATTATCAGGAGAAAAATCAGAAGCAATAGCTGCTAATAATGGTTGGTTAATAGAAACACAAGGAGTTGATAAAAATACTGTATC
>NZ_LOHY01000128.1 GCF_001559795.1 Pseudostreptobacillus hongkongensis
TGATCGTGGTCAAAAAATAGAAGAAAGTGTTAAAAAAAATAATGTTACATCACAAGAATGGATAGATTCTATGAAATCTGATTTTATTAAATTGTGGTATAAATTAAATATAGAATATGATGAGTTTGTTAGAACAACTAATCCTACACATGAAAATGTTCAAAAAATTATAGAAACTGTTTATAACAATGGAATAAACATAGTTAATATATACCCACTATTTCTTCCATTAATTCTACAACCCTCTACTAAATCTATTTCAACTATTGTTTTTCTAGGATTATCACTTGTATAACTCAAAAATCTTTCATAATCCATACCAACTAATCTATCAATTTTATTTGATTTTTCATAAAGTATTTTCTCATTATTCTTAGGTATTTTTATTTTCTTTTTATTATACTTTATTAACCCTTCATCAATCCAATTATATATACTTTTTTTAGATACCATATCATTATATTTTAAAGTCATAGAAGAGTGTATGTGTGAAATTGGTTGTCCTTTATTTATTCTAATAGCAACCTCATTTAGATACTTTTCTTGCTTCAAACTTATTCTTTTACCTCTTTTATTATCATAATCTTTTTGTGCTTCATTTACATCATATATTAAATAGTCATAAGTACAAGTATTAGATAAATATCTAGGACATTTATTACATACTTTAGGATGTGTATTTAATATGGGGCATAATCTTTCTATATTATCAAACTCATTTCCTATATTTATTCTTTTAGTATTTTTAAACAATATTTTTCTATTATTAATTTCTCTAAATATTCTATGATATGAAACATCTATTATATCAGCTATTTCTTTTATACTCTTATTTTCTTTTAATAAAATTTCAATTTTTAATCTTTCTTTTATGGTTAAATGCATTTTCTTTCCCTTCCTTTTTT
>NZ_LOHY01000129.1 GCF_001559795.1 Pseudostreptobacillus hongkongensis
GGAATGAGAAAAATAGAAAATATTAAAGAAAATAAAATGAATTTAAGCTATTATGAAGATGGAATTAAAAGATATTATGAGTTTGAAATAACAAAAGACTATACATTAGCTAATCCTGTAGAAAATGGAGATTGGGTAAAATTTTATGAAACAGGAGAAATAGAAGTAAGGGTTAGAAAAGAAGGGAACTTATCAAATTCTTCAACAGTATACTATATAAATGGTGATAAAGAAGAAAGAATGTATTCGGATGGGGAAAATTATACATCTAAATATGTTAAATTTAAATAATAAGTGTGTAAAGCAAATAGT
Organism: Pseudostreptobacillus hongkongensis; assembly: GCF_001559795.1. Lineage (NCBI taxonomy): Bacteria > Fusobacteriati > Fusobacteriota > Fusobacteriia > Fusobacteriales > Leptotrichiaceae > Pseudostreptobacillus > Pseudostreptobacillus hongkongensis. Next base: position 313 of record NZ_LOHY01000129.1, read on the forward strand.
TATGCTAATACTACTAAGAAAGGACAATCAAAAAAATAATGAAAGCTATAAAAGTTATATTTACTATGTTAATTTTATTTACTCTTTTTATTATTGTAGGGTGTAGAATTAGTGGAGGGGTATATAAAGGTATAATGATAGAAAGATATAAGAAAGAAGATAATGTAATTTTGAGATCTAGAGACTTTAAAGTAACAAATTATTGGGATGCTGCTGGTAATACAGGTTATAGAGTTGAGTATGTTGGTAATAAGAAATTAAGATCAAACTATTTTACAGTTGATTATCAAATGGTAGTTGATGCAGATTCATTACCAGGAGGTATTTATGAAATAGGTGAAAAAGAATATATAATAAATAACTTACTGTAAGATAAATCAAAAGGTAATAATTTTGAAAAAATAGATAAGTATATACAAGATAATAAAGAAAGAATATTTAAAATATTTTTAGAAGAAGATTGGCAATATGGGGTAGATATAAAAATAAAATTAAATATATTGGGAAGTATTGATTTTTATAAAAAGAAAGAAGAATTCTATGATTTTGAAGGTCAAAATATAAAGATAGTGGATAATGCTATAGAAGAAATAGAAACCTTTAATTCAAATTATTATAATTTAAGATATAAACGTGAAAAGTTATTTTTTAATAAATTAATTAAATTTGAAAATATAAATTGGGATAAATATATGAGTTATATGGGGGATTATCCTATTTTAAGGATAGTTGTATTTGTAGATCAAGGAGATGACTCACCTATGATGTATGAAATAACTGTAGATGATCCCAAAGAAAAAGTAGAGAAATTAAAAGAATTTTACAAAGAATTAGAACAATTCTATAATACAGATACATTTAGATTTGTAATAAGAGATTCAGAATTGTTTTAATATTTAATATAAAGAAACATTCACCTTTGCAATAAGGTAGAAAAGAGTAGTTTTGAAAATATAAGTTTATATACATCATTAAACTATGATAAAGAGTTAAAATGGTTATTTAATTTGAAATACAATATGTTCTAGAAGAAAGTTTTTGGCTTTCTTCTTTTTTTGAAAAAATTTTTAAATTTTATTTTTTATTTTTTCTAATCTATATTTCAAAAAAATATTGACAAAAGCACTAAAATAGTATATACTCATTAGGTACAGCAAAGAGCTGTGGTTGGATATATGTTTAAATTATTGTTGTTTCCTTACAGGAAATATCTTTTTGTTTGCATTTTTTGCTAGAACGTCAATGTGCACACGAGGGAATATAGATTGTATAACGGAATGGACCCACAATGATTTGACTATATAATAAAAATATAAATAAAGTTTGGGAGGAGGAAATATGCCTACAATTAATCAGTTAGTAAGATTTGGTAGAAGCAAAACTGAAAAGAAAAAGAAATCACCTGCATTGAAAGGTAATCCACAAAAAAGAGGAGTTTGTGTAAGAGTATATACTACAACACCTAAAAAACCTAACTCAGCGTTAAGAAAAGTTGCAAGGGTTAAATTAGTAAACGGAATAGAAGTTACAGCATACATTCCAGGAATAGGACATAACTTACAAGAACACTCTATAGTATTATTAAGAGGGGGAAGAACAAAGGATTTACCAGGGGTAAGATATAAGGTAATCAGAGGAGCTTTAGATACTGCAGGAGTAGTTAACAGAAAACAAGCAAGATCAAGATATGGTACTAAGAGACCTAAATAAATATAAATCATAAGGATAAGGAGGCAATCGTGTCAAGAAGAAATCAAGCTAAAAAAAGAGATGTTTTACCTGATTCTAAATTTAATGATGTAATCGTAACTAAATTTATCAATGGATTAATGTTAGATGGTAAAAAATCAGTTGCTGAAAACATTTTCTATTCAGCATTAGAAGAAATCGAAAAAGAAACAAATGAATCAGGATATGAAATATTCAAAAAAGCAATGGAAAACGTAAAACCTTCAGTAGAAGTTAGATCAAGAAGAATTGGAGGGGCTACATACCAAGTTCCAGTAGAAGTTAGAAAAGAAAGACAACAAACTTTAGCTATTAGATGGATAGTTAAATATACAAGAGAAAGAAAAGAATACGGAATGATTCTTAAATTGAAAAAAGAATTAATTGCAGCTGCTAATAATGAAGGTGGATCAATTAAGAAAAAAGACGATACATATAAAATGGCAGAAGCGAATAGAGCATTCGCTCATTACAAATGGTAGGAGGATATGATGGCAAGGAAAGTTGCGTTAAAAGATACTAGAAATATAGGTATCATGGCACATATAGATGCTGGTAAAACTACAACAACTGAAAGAATATTATTCTACACTGGTGTTAACCATAAAATAGGAGAAGTTCATGATGGAGCTGCAACTATGGACTGGATGGAACAAGAGCAAGAAAGAGGTATTACAATTACTTCAGCTGCAACAACTTGTTTCTGGAAAGGTCACAGAATTAACATCATCGATACTCCAGGTCACGTTGACTTTACAGTAGAGGTTGAAAGATCTTTAAGAGTATTAGATGGAGCTGTAGCAGTATTCTCAGCTGTTGATGGGGTTCAACCACAATCAGAAACAGTTTGGAGACAAGCAGATAAATATAACGTTCCAAGATTAGCATTCTTTAATAAGATGGATAGAGTTGGAGCAGACTTTGAAATGTGTGTAAACGACATTAAAAATAAATTAGGTGGAAATGGTGTACCTATTCAATTACCAATAGGAGCTGAAGATAACTTCGAAGGTATTATTGATTTAATTGAAATGAAAGAGTACATATTCACTGATGCAATGGGTGCAGATTACAGTGTTGTAGAAATCAGAGAATCTTTAAGAGAAGAAGCTGAAGCTGCAAGAACTCACTTAATCGATTCTATTGTTGAAACAGATGATGAATTAATGGAAAAATACTTTGCTGGGGAAGAAATCTCAGTTGAAGAAATTAAGAGAGGATTAAGAATAGCTACTATAGCTGGAACTGTAGTACCTGTTACTTGTGGTACTGCGTTTAAAAACAAAGGTATCCAACCCCTATTAGATGCTATAGTTGCATATATGCCTTCACCTGTTGATATAGAAGAAGTTAAAGGTATAGATCCTAAAACTGATGCTGAAATTTCAAGAAAACCATCTGATGATGAGAAATTCGCAGCATTAGCATTTAAGATAGTATCAGATCCATTCGTAGGAAGATTATCATTCTTCAGAGTTTATTCAGGAGTATTAGAAAAAGGTTCTTATGTATTAAACTCTACTAAAGATAAGAAAGAAAGAATGGGAAGATTACTTCAAATGCACGCTAATAAGAGAGAAGAAATTGATATAGTTTATTCAGGAGATATAGCTGCAGCAGTTGGGTTAAAAGATACAACTACTGGAGATACTTTATGTGCTGAAGATGCACCAATTATCTTAGAAAAAATGGAATTCCCAGATACAGTTATATCAGTTGCAGTTGAACCAAAAACTAAAGCTGACCAAGAAAAAATGGGAACTGCGTTATCTAAACTTGCAGAAGAAGATCCAACATTCAAAGTTACATCTGACCAAGAAACAGGACAAACTATCATAGCAGGAATGGGAGAATTACACTTAGAAATTATCGTAGACCGTATGAAGAGAGAGTTCAAAGTAGAAGCAAACGTTGGTAAACCACAAGTTGCTTATAGAGAAACTATACTTGGTTCATCTGATGTTGAAGAAAAATATGCTAAACAATCTGGAGGACGTGGACAATATGGACATGTTAAAATCAGAGTTGAAGCAAATGATGGTAAAGGATATGAATTCATTAATGAAATCACAGGAGGGGCAATTCCTAGAGAATACATACCTGCTGTTGATAAGGGTATAAAAGAAGCATTAGAAACTGGAGTTTTAGCAGGATATCCTGTTCAAGACGTTAAAGTTACTCTATATGATGGAAGTTACCACGAAGTGGATTCATCAGAAATGGCGTTCAAGATTGCAGGATCAATGGCTATGAAAAAAGCATTACGTGCGGCTAATCCTGTATTATTAGAACCAATATTTAAATTAGAAATTACAACACCTGAAGAATACATGGGAGACGTTATAGGAGATTTAAACTCTAGACGTGGAATAGTATCAGGAATGAATGATAGAAATAATGCTAAGATCATAAACGGAGGAGTACCATTATCAGAAATGTTTGGTTACGCAACTGATTTAAGATCTAAGACACAAGGAAGAGCGACTTACTCAATGGAATTTGAAAAATATCAACAAACTCCAAAAGCAATATCTGAAAAAGTAATCGCAGAAAGAACAGGAAAATAGTTTAGTAAAGGAGAAATGAAATGGCAAAACAAAAGTTTGAAAGAAGCAAACCACACGTAAACGTTGGAACAATAGGACACGTAGACCACGGGAAGACAACAACAACAGCAGCGATATCAAAAGTATTAGCAGCGAAAGGATTAGCACAAAAAGTTGATTTTGAAAATATCGACCAAGCTCCAGAAGAAAGAGA
>NZ_LOHY01000130.1 GCF_001559795.1 Pseudostreptobacillus hongkongensis
CAAGCGAATTTAAAAAAGATGTGTGATGAAATATTTGGGGAAGAAAATGTTGAGTTAATGATATGGAATAAAGAAGCTGAAGGTTCTTCAGGAACTTTAAAAGTGACACAAAGATTTAGGAAAAATCATGAGTATATTTTAGTTCTTTATAAAATGAAAGAAATAACAGAGTTCAGAAAAATAAATGAAGCTTTAGCTGGAAGAGAAAATGAGCTACAAACAGCAAATTTAGCAGTAAATGTAGAAAAAGAAGATAAAAATCATAATAACTACTATAAGATAGTAAATCCTCAAGGAGATGAATTTGTAAGACAGTGGAAATGGTCTAAAGAAGAAGTTGATAAGTTAATATCAGAAAACTTAATATACTGGGGTTCAGATGGTCATAAACAACCTAGACTTATTATTCCTACTGATGAAAGAAGAACAACTTATCTTTTATCTATTTTAAATTATGGTGGAACAACAGCTGGAAGAAAAGATTTTGAAGAAATAATGGGGACAGAAATAGAATTTTCATATCCTAAACCATTAATTTTACTAAAGAAAATTTTAACAACGGTTACTGACAAAGAAAAAGGCAATATTGTTTTAGACTTTTTCTCAGGTTCATCAACAACAGCCCATTCAGTAATGCAATTAAATGCAGAAGATGGAGGAAATAGAAAATATATAATGGTACAACTACCAGAATTATGTGATGAAAGTTCAGAAGCATATAAAGCAGGGTATAAAAATATATGTGAAATAGGAAAAGAAAGAATAAGAAGAGCAGGAGAAAAGATAAAATCAGATGCAAGACTTCCATTAGAAAATAGAGAAAAATTAGATATAGGTTTTAAAGTATTTAAGTTGGATTCAACAAATATAAAAGAATGGGATACAAATACAGAAGATTTAGAACAAACATTGTTTGATTCAATAGAAAATATAAAGTCAGATAGAAATTCATTGGATATTTTGTATGAAATTTTATTAAAATATGGATTAGACTTAAATATTCCAATAGAAGAAAATGAAGCTTTTTATTCAATAGGTAGAGGAAGGCTATTAGTAAGTTTGAATGAAAAAATTAATGATGAAGTAATAAATTCAATATGTGAAGAATATAAAAAAATATTAGAAATAGATAAAGACTTTAAGATGACAGTAATATTAAGAGATAATTCATTTAAAAATGATGTAGATAAAACAAATGCAATAAAGAAATTAGAACAAGTTGGAATAAATGAAATTAGAAGTATATAGGAGGGGATAATGAAAATTAAATTTGAAGAGAATTTAGAATATCAGTTGGAAGCTATAAAATCTATAACTGATATGTTTTCAGGACAAGAAATATCAAAGACTGTATTTACGGTAGAAAAAGCAAATAATCCTCAATTAAGTATAATATCGGATGAAAATGATTTAGGAACTGGTAATAAACTTTTATTACATCCAGAAGAAATTTTAGAAAATTTAAATAAAATCCAAACTAGAAATGGTTTGCCTAAAACAAAAGTATCGAGTAAAAATGAATATAATTTTTCTGTTGAAATGGAAACTGGGACAGGAAAAACTTATGTATATTTAAGAACTATAATGGAGTTGAATAAAAAATATGGATTAAAAAAATTTGTTATAGTTGTTCCTTCACTAGCAATAAAAGAAGGGGTATATAAAACACTTCAAATTACAGAAGAACATTTTAAAAGTCTATATGAAAATACTCCTTATGATTATTTTATTTATGATTCAAAAAAAATAAATATGATAAGAAATTTTGCTGTAAATGATAGTATACAAATTTTAATTATTAATATTGATTCTTTTAATAAAGATATAAATATTATTAACCGAGAAAGAGATCAAGCTAATGGGTATAAACCGATAGATTATATTAGTAAGTGTAATCCAATAGTAATAGTTGATGAACCTCAAAATATGGAAAGTGATATAGCTAAGAATGCAATAAAAGAACTAAATCCTCTATGTACATTAAGATATTCTGCAACACATAAAGAAATATATAATCCAGTATATAAACTAGATTCAATATCTGCTTATGAAAAGAAGTTAGTAAAACAAATAGAAGTAGCAACAGTAGGAGTTACACAAAATTTAAATACTGAATATATAAAAGTTATCAGTATAAAAGCTAACAAGAATGGAATTACAGCTAAGATAGAGCTTGATATAAAAAATAAGTCAGGTGTTAGTAGGAAAGAAATTGGTATAAAACATGGTGATGTTTTAAGTGAAAAGGCAAAAAGAGATATTTATGACGGATATATAGTGAATGAAATTACATATAATGAAGTTGATCCGTCTAAATCTTTTATAGATTTTGGAAAAGTGAAATTAACTTTGGGACAGGTTAATGGAGGACAAGATCCAATTTTAATAAAAAGATTACAAATTAGAAAAACAATTCAAGAACATTTTGAAAAACAATTAGTCTTAAAAAGTAAAGGGATAAAAGTATTGTCACTTTTCTTTATAGATAAGGTTTCAAATTATAGAATATATGATTCAGAGACTGGAGAAGCTAAAAAAGGTAAATATGCTTTAATTTTTGAAGAAGAATACAATAGTCTTATACAATCAGGGAAATATCAAGGAGTAGGAGATGTTTCTAAGGTACATGATGGATATTTTTCAATAGATAAAAAGAAAACTAAAAGTGGTATAGAATATAGTGAGTTTAAAGATACAAAAGGTAATACAAATGCTGATAATGATACTTTTACTAAGATAATGAAAGATAAGGAAAAACTTTTAAGTTTTAATGAACCTTTGGCGTTTATTTTTTCACATTCAGCTTTAAAAGAAGGTTGGGACAATCCTAATGTATTTCAAATTTGTACTTTGAATGAAACTACTTCTGAAATGAAGAAAATACAGGAAATAGGTAGAGGTCTTAGAATTGCAGTGAACCAAGATGGAGAAAGAGTTAGAGGTTTTGATGTAAATACTCTTACTGTAATGGCGAATGAATCTTATGAGCATTTTGTAGAATCTTTGCAAAAGGAAATGGAAAAAGAAAAAAATATCAAGTTTGGAGTTATAGAAAATTCTATTTTTGTAAATATTGTGATTGATTATGAAAATGAGGAAGAAATTTTTCTTGGATATGAAAAATCAAAAGAGATATTTCAAGATTTAATAAAGAGAGACTATATTGATGAAGTTGGAAATGCTAAGGATAAATTAAAAAAAGATTTAGATGAAGGAAGCTTAGAACTATCAGAAGAATTTAAAGGTATAAAAGAAAGTATTATTAAGAAATTAAAATCAACTATTGGAAAATTAGTTGTTAAAAATGCTAATGAAAGAAAGAAAATAACTTTAAATAAGAAAGTGTTTTTAAGTGATGAATTTAAAGAATTGTGGGATAAAGTAAAATATAAAACAATGTATCAAGTAAATTTTGAAGTAGAAAAATTAATAGATAAATGTATAATGAATTTAGATGAAGGAGTATATATTCCACTTGAAAAATTTTTATATGATAAAAAAAGACTAGCTATTACAAAGGGTGGAATAGAAGAACAAAAATCTGATGAAATAGAAGAAAATATAGAAGTCTATAGAAAGTATAAATTACCTGATATAATTACTTATTTACAAAATGAAACAAATCTTACAAGAAAGAGTATAGTAAAAATTTTAACTAAATCTAAAACTTTGAATAGTTTTAAGAAAAATCCTCAATTATATTTAGAACAAGCTAGTAATATAATTAAAAGAACAATGAAATTATTTATAGTAGATGGTATTAAATATGAAAAAATAGGTGATGTGGAATACTATTCTCAGGAATTATTTGAACAGAATGAAATTTTTGGTTATCTTAAAGATGAGATGAGTAAAAAAGGGAATATTGTAGAAACAGATAAAACACCATATAGTAGTATTGTTGTTGATTCGGAGATAGAAAGAAAATTTGCAGAAGGATTAGAAAAAAACAGAAATATCAAAGTTTATACAAAACTTCCAGATTGGTTTAAAATACCAACTCCATTAGGTAATTATAATCCAGATTGGGCAATATTAGTAGAAGATTTGAATCAAAATAAAGAAAAATTATATTTTATTGTAGAAACAAAGGGAACAATTTCTGAGGAAGGAAGAAGAGATTTAGAAAATTTAAAAATTAATTGTGGGAAAAAACATTTCGAAGCATTGAAAGTTGATTATACAGATTGTGATAGTATAGATAATTTTAAAATTTATATTGAAAAATTAAAAGAACACAATAAAAATATATAGAGTAAATTAGAAGGGAGAAAGAGTATGTGAGAGAAAACACTTTCTTTTTTGACTCCCTTCTTTTCTATTATTTAGGGAGACTTAGGTTGCAATAGCCTTTTGTTGTATTGTAATATATGATATAAAATGATAATATATATTTATACAACATATGGGAGGTAAGATGTTATGAATATATTAGTTGTAAATGGACATCCAGATAAAGAAAGTTTTTGTGAAGCAATATTTAATTCATATGTGGATAATATAGATAGAGATAAGCATGATATTGAAACTTTGAAACTTAATGATATAGATTTTGATCCTGTTTTAAGATATGGCTAT
>NZ_LOHY01000131.1 GCF_001559795.1 Pseudostreptobacillus hongkongensis
TATTTGTGAAGAACCAAAAAATATATAATATTTAATAATGATAATAAGGAGATAAGAATGAAAGTAAATACTAAAATACCAGAATATATATATGATATTATTTCTAGTGATTCAGAATATTTTGATATAAAAATAGGAAGTATAAGTAATAGGCTTATAAAATATTATATGAATAAGGAATTTAAAAATAAAGATTTTAAATATAAAGGTGACAAGTCAATACAATTTAATTTAGATAAACATAATGAAGTTATATTTATTGATTGTTTAAAAAAGAATGAAATAAAATCTAATTCAGATTATTTAAGATTAATATATTTTGAGTATATAAATAATTTGAAGACAATAAGAGAGAAAATTTTATTTTCAGATATATTTAATAAGTTAGAATCGTATATATTAAATTCAGAAAAAGTTATAATAGATTATAAAAATAAACTTAGAAAAGTAGATCCTTATTTCATAATTTCTTATGAAAAAGAGGGAAGATCATATCTATTTTGTTATTGTGATGAATCTAAAGATTATAGAAGCTATAAAATATCAGATATTAAGGATATATATAATTTTAATGAAAAATATGAAATTAAAGATAAAGAATATGTAGAGGAAATTAAGAAAAATTTTGATCCATTTCTATCTTTTAAAAATGAAATTAAGGTAAGATTAACAGAAAAAGGTAAAGAGATTTATAAGGTAGCTAATGTAAATAAACCAGAACTTTTAAGAATAGAAGAAGGAATACATGTATTTCAATGTAATATACCTTTAGCATTAATATATTTTGCACAATTTTATAATGAAGTTGAAATATTAGAACCTAAAGAATTAAGAGATAAAATAAAAGAAAAGATTATGGAAATGTTAAAATTATATAAATAATAAATTTATATTATTAAATAAATATATAAAAAATTGATTCGTAAAAACATAAACAAATGTAAGTTTTAGTTTTAAATATTCAGGTAGGAAGAAAAAAATAATTATTTAGATATATATAATTGTTCAGGTAATGTTAGAGAATATTGTTTTTATACATATATTTATAAAGTAAGCACTATTAATATAACAAAACGTAATACTTATATTAAAGTTTAAATTAAAATAATTTGAAATATAATTTTTATAAAAATTAAAAATAGGGAGTGTTGTTTAATGGAAATGATAGAAAAATTCACTAAATTATCAAAGGAATTATCAAAGAATCTTATTGGTAAGGAAGAAATAATTAAATATGCATTATTTGCTTTAATATCAAAAGAAAATGTTTTATTAGTAGGACCTCCGGGTACTGCAAAGAGTGAAATTGCTCGTAGAATGAGTCAAGTAATAAAAGATGGTAAATATTTTGAGTATTTATTAACTAAGTTTACAACACCTGAAGAATTATTTGGACCAATATCACTTTCTAATTTAAAGAAAGATATATTTATGAGAAATACAGATGGTTATTTATCTAATGTTAATGTAGCATTTTTAGATGAAATATTTAAAGCAAATTCATCAATATTAAATTCGTTACTTACAATAATAAATGAAAAAATTTATCATAATGGTAATCAAAAAGAAAAAGCTAATATAGTATCAATAGTTGGTGCATCTAATGAATTACCTGAAGATGATGCGAGTTTATCAGCTTTATATGATAGATTTTTAGTTAGAATAATGGTAGATTATTTAAAAGATTATGATCAAATAATAAAAATGTTTGATTTGAAAAAAACTGAATTTGTATTACCGGAAGAATTAAAGTTTACATTAGAAGAAATAGATAAAATTAATAAAGAATCTGAAAATATAGAAATATCTGAAGTTGTAAAAGAAAAATTATTAAAGATAAAAACAATAATAATACCTAGATATAAAGGTGAAAGTATATCTGATAGAAAATTAATGAAAATAATTCATCTTTTAAAAATTTCTGCATATTTACATGGAAGAAAAATGGTGGAGCAAGTAGACTTAGTATTCTTGCCTAACTGTTTATGGAATAAAGAAAAAAATAGGATAAAGATTAAAAGTGAAATAGAAGCTTTATACAGATAGGTAGATATTATGAGTGAAAATACAAAAAATATAGAAGAAATTCTTTTAGATAAAGTTGAAATTATAAAAAATAATACAGGAAAATTAATATCTAGAAAGAATATAAGTAAAGGAAGTATAATATATAACGGAAATCAAATAGGTGTATGTATTACAGACGATAAATACATTACTATAAATGAGTTTAATATTAATCCTAAAATAGAAGCTAAGAATATATATCCTGAATTAATAGAGTACTATATTGCATATTTAAATTCTAATTCTGTTTTTAAAGATAGTAATTTAACTGAGTTAGTTACAGAAGACTTAAATAATGGTAATAGTATGATTTACCATAATAGTTCTATATATTTGAATGAAAAACTTGGACAAGTTAAGGGATATAATACAAATGCTTATGATTTAGATGGAATTAAAAATGTTTTATCTAGAGATTTTGGAGTAAAAAAGTGGTATAGAACTACTACTTTTGATACATCAGAAGGTGTTAAAAAAAGAATTGATAAATTAAAAAAAATAAGAGAGAATTTAATTAATGAATTAAAATTAGAAGTTAATAAACCAATAATGTTGGATAGAAGTTCCTATTTAGAAGAAGATATAGAAAAGTATAATGATTTAATAAATAGAAGTAATGAAAAATTGAGTGAATCTGATAAGAAAGAAGAGTATACTAAAGATAAAAATACTAATTATGAATTTTATGATACTTTAAAGTTAGAAGAAAAATTTCAAAATTTAGTTAAAGATAGCATAATTGAAATCTTAAATGATGATTTTAAAAATAATGATACTCAACTTAATAAATTAAGTGAAATAACAAAAGAAGATAAAATTATAGAATTATTAAATGAGTTAAACACTATTGAAGAAATAAATGAAAAAATTGAATTAACTGATGTGGAGATAAAAGAATTAGAGCGTAAGTTAATTAAACAAAAACAATTAGATAAACAAGAGAATAATAAAAACTTATCAGAAGCACTTAAAAATTTAAAAGAAATAGATGCTGAAGTAAAAAAAATGTCTATAGATGATGTTGAAGAATTAGAGTCAACTGAAAAAAAATTATCTGATTTAAAAGAACTTATTGAAACAGAAAACTTTGATGGTAAGGAAGAGATAATAGAATACATAAAAAAAATTATAGATGGATATAACGAATTAAATAAATATGCTGATTCTATGTATGCTGGATGGGGATTATCACTTGGAGAATTCAAAAAACTAGGTTCAAGATTTACTTCTCTTTTAAAACTATTTAAAGATAATAAGAATTTAAATAGAATAATAGAAAAGATAGGTAGAAAAAAAGAAAAAGAAGAAGGTGTTTCTGAACAAGAAATAATACTTAACGAAATGGGTAAAGAATATATTCATGGTGTTACTTTAGGAAATGATATTATGAGAATATTACCTACAGAATTAGCTTATTTAGCTGACAAAGAAATTGAAGATATTTTTTACTATAAATATATAGAAAATAAATTATTATGCTATGAATTACAAGGTAATGAAATGTTAGAAAAAGAAAAGAAAGTTATAAAAGAGAAAGAAGAAAAAGGTGCAATAGTTGCAATGCTTGATACTTCAGGAAGTATGCGGTCTTATTTAGAAAAATCAAGAGCAGTATTATTACATGCTTTTAAAATTGCAAAAAAAGATAAAAGAGATATGAAAGTAATCCTTTTTGGAAGTTATGGAGAAAAAAAGTTTATTCAGTTGATAAGGCCTATGATTTTAATAAGTTTATTAATTTTATAGATCAAGGATACAATGGTGGAACAGATTTTGAAACACCGTTTAATGAAGCAATTGATATAGTAACAAAAGATGGTGGATATCAATTTGCAGATATATTTATGATAACTGATGGTGAATGTGGAATTAGTAGTTCATTAGAAAATAAGATAAAAAAGGCTAAAAAGAAACTTAATTTAAAGGTTTATACTGTAATATTTGGTGGAAGTTATTATGGATATTCAAATACAAATCATATTTCAGGTTATTGTGATGAAATAATAAATATATAGGATATTAGGATGAAAGAAAATACAAATTAATTATTTTGGTATAAATAACAAATAATGTAAATGTAGAATAAAATGTTAAAACAGTAAAAGAAACTAAAGAAGTTAAAACTAATAAAAAAAAAAATATTACCAAATAAATTTAATATAATTTTATTTGATACAGTTACTGAAATATTTAAATAATTAAGGAGGATTAAATGGTTAAAATTAAAAATTTACTTTTTGATATTGAAATAGAAATAAATGAAGATAAAAAAACAAAAAAAATAAATGCAAATTCTAAAAAAACTGAGGTAAAATCAGAGATAAAGTCTATAAAAAATACGGAAAAAACTGGGGCTGGAATATTTGAAGATATGGTAGTTGTAAATGGAGGTAAGTATAAGCCAAGTTTTAGAGTAGATGAAGTAAAAGTCATAGATTTAGAAGTTTCTAAATATCAGGTAACAAATAATTTATGGAATAGAATTATGAAAAATACTAGTGGTGATATGTCACCAGTAGTAGAGATAACATATTGGGAAGCATTAGAGTTTTGTAATAAACTAAGTAAAAAATATGGATTAAAACCAGTATATAAAATTAATCGTAATAAGCTATCAATTAAAATATTAGAATTAGATGGTAAAGAGGTAGCTCCTGGAAAAGCAGATTTTTCAAAAACTGAAGGATTTAGATTACCAACTGAAGTTGAGTGGGAATGGTTTGCAAGAGGAGGAGAAGTAGCTATACAAAACAATACATTTGATTATAATTATTCAGTAAGTAATACTGTTGGTATAGTTGGAGTGAATAATCAATTTAAAAATGTGGGAACTAAGAAACCTAATCAGTTAGGCATATATGATTGTAGTGGAGATGTATGGGAATGGTGTTATGATACGTGGGAACAAAATGTGTATACAAAAAAGGGATTTATTTATGATGAATCTAAAAGGGAGCATGTATTAAGAGGAGGCTCTCATCGCCGTAGTTTCTTTGATAATACGCGCTCGCACTCTGTTTCTTTTTTTGGTATTATATTCGATACTCTTCGTTATGGTAGTTTCCGTGTTGTAAGAACACTGTAAGGTATATAATTTTTAATTTTTGATTTTGTTAATAAACCTTCCTCCACACGAAGTATATGAGAGGAAGGTTATAATGTAGGATTGTTTATTTTTATGTATAACTGACATTATATTTTGTATGAAATATAGTTACTGAATTTTTTATGAATGAGACTGTGAACTTTTTTATGTAAATTTTATTCTTCTATGATTAGAATTATTTAATTTAATTTTTAACATATTAATATAATATTTTTAATAAGTCAAGATTAAGGTATTCAAAATGTACTTTAAATTTTCAAT
>NZ_LOHY01000132.1 GCF_001559795.1 Pseudostreptobacillus hongkongensis
TTATTCCAGAAATACAGTTTCTATTTGCCTTTAGAATATAAAATAAGTATCCTACGTGTGTTGCTAAAGTATTTGATTGGATAGAGAAAAGAATAGGGCATAAGAATTTTAAAAGATTGTTTGGAGTACTTTAAGCAGATCAAGGAAGTGAGTTTTTAAATCATGAAATAATAACAAAGATTAATTATGATTCTTATACAAGAAGATGTAAAATATTTTATTGTGAAGCAGGTAAACCGTATCAAAAAGGAAATGTTGAGAATATACATAGAATATTAAGGAGATATATACCTAAAGGGGTGGATATATCAAATTATACACAAGATGATATAAATTTCATAGTATCAAATATTAATAGTTTGTATAAACCTAAATATAAAAATAAATCCCCTATAGAGCTATTTAAAGAAAGATTTTCAAAAGTCATTCTTGACAAATTATCTATAGAGGAAATAGCTTGTGAAGATATAATAGTTACAAGCTATCACAAAATATCAAAAATATGATAGCATATTTTGAAAGAAAATAAAATATGATTTTGTGCATTTGGGGTTTACAAAAAAAATTAATTTAAAAATTTTGTGCATTTTAAACTTTACACTCCAATTTTTTATAAAAGTATTGACTTTTAATATTAATTGTGGTATATTGTATACATACAAGATAAAAAAATAACTTTAAATGGAGGTAGTCATGGTTAAAGACCTAGAAAGTTTAAGAGAGATGATGGGTAGAGTTAGAAAAGCTCAAGAAAAATATTCAACATATACTCAAGAACAAGTAGATAAAATTTTTAGAAAAGTTGCTCAAACTATAAATGATGAAAGAATTTTACTAGCTACAATGGCAGTAGAAGAAACTGGTATGGGGCTTATAGAAGATAAGGTTATTAAAAATCACTTCGCATCAGAATATATATATAATAAATATAAAGATGAAAAAACTTGTGGTGTTTTAGAAGAAGATAAATCATATGGTGTTAAGAAAGTTGCAACACCTATAGGAGTTATTGCAGGAGTTATACCAACAACAAATCCTACATCAACAGCTATATTTAAAATATTACTTGCATTAAAAACAAGAAATGCAATTATAATATCACCACACCCAAGAGCAAAAAATTCAACTATCTATGCTGCAAAACTAGCTTTAGAAGTTGCTAAAAAATATGGAGCACCAGATGATATAATTTCATGGATAGATGAACCAAGTATGGAACTTTCTAGAGAATTAATGGCTGAAGTTGACTTAATTCTTGCAACTGGAGGTCCTGGAATGGTTAAGAGTGCTTATTCATCAGGAACACCAGCTATAGGGGTTGGAGCAGGAAATACTCCAGTAATTATAGATGAAACTGCAGATGTTAAGATGACAGTAAACTACATTTTATTATCAAAAACATTTGATAATGGAGTAATTTGTGCATCAGAACAAGCTGTAATATTACCTGAATCTAAATATGATGTAATAAGAAAAGAATTCTTAGATAGAGGAGCATATATCTTAGGTAAAGATGAAATTCAAAAAGTAAGAGATGTAATGTTTGTTAATGGAGCATTAAATGCTGATATAGTAGGACAAAGTGCTTATAAAATAGCTAAAATGGCAGGACTTAATATACCTGAAAGTTCAAGAGTATTAATAGGAGAAGTTGAAGATTATACTGAAGCTGAAGCATTTGCTCATGAAAAATTATCACCAATTCTAGCTATGTATAAAGCAAAAGACTTTAATGAACAAATGGATATAGCTAAAGCTTTAGTAGAGCTTGGAGGACTTGGACATACTTCTTGTATATATATAGATCTTGCAGAACAAGAAAAAATAGATAAATTTGGTAGAGAAATGAAAACTGGAAGAACTCTAGTAAATATGCCAGCATCTCTAGGAGCAATAGGAGATGTATTTAACTTTAAACTTGAACCATCATTAACACTTGGTTGTGGATCATGGGGAGGAAACTCTGTTTCTGAAAATGTTGGAGTTAAACACTTATTAAATGTAAAAACAGTTGCAGAAAGAAGGGAAAATATGTTATGGTTTAAAGTTCCTGAAAAAGTATACTTTAAATATGGTTCATTACCTGTTGCCTTAGAAGAATTAAAAGGAGAACATAAAAAAGCATTTATAGTAACAGATTCAACACTTGCTGAACTTGGATATACTAACCATGTTACAAAAGTATTAGATGAAATTGGTGTAGATTATAGAATATTCTCATCAGTTGGAGTAGATCCTACATTAAGTTCAACTGAAGCAGGGGCTGCTGCAATGCGTGAATATCAACCAGATGTAATTATTGCATTAGGTGGAGGATCTGCGATGGATGCTGCTAAGATTATGTGGGTTCTATATGAATATCCAAATATTAGATTTAAAGATTTAGCAATGAGATTTATGGATATACGTAAGAGAATATTCGCATTCCCTAAAATGGGTATAAAAGCTAAATTTATAGCTGTAGCAACTTCAGCAGGAACTGGATCAGAAGTAACACCATTCTCAGTTATAACTGATGATGCAACAGGAGTTAAATATCCTTTAGCTGATTATGAATTAACACCAGATGTAGCTATAAATGATCCAGAATTAATGTTGACTATGCCAAAAGGGTTAACAGTTGCATCAGGTATAGATGTATTTACACATGCTATTGAATCATATGTATCAATACTTGCAACAGAGTACACTAAACCTTATTCATTAGAAGCTATGAAAATAGTATTACAATGGTTACCTGAATCTGTTGAAGGTGGAGCAAGTGCAAGAAAAGCTAAAGAAAAAATGGCTAATGCATCTTGTATAGCAGGTATGGCATTTGCTAATGCATTCTTAGGTATTTGTCACTCACTTGCACATAAATTAGGAGGAAAATTCCATGTTCCACATGGTATTGCGAATGCTTTATTATTAGAAGAAGTAATTAGATTTAATGCTGAAGATGCACCAACTAAGATGGGAGTATTCCCTCAATATAGATATCCTGATGCAATCAATAGATACGCAAAAGCAGCTGATTTCTTAGGATTAACTAAACCTGGACAAAGTAGAGAAGAAAAAGTTGAAGAATTTATTAAAGCATTAAATGAATTAAAAGATAAGATAGGAATACCTAGAAGTATAAAAGAATGGGGAGTACCTGAAAAAGATTTCTTAGAAGCAGTTGATGAATTAGCTGTAGATGCATTTGATGATCAATGTACACCAGCTAATCCAAGATATCCATTAATTTCTGAATTAAAAGAAATTTACTTAAAATCTTATTATGGAAGAGAAGAGTATGATAAAAAGTATGGAAATAAAAAAGATAAGAAAAGTAAAAAATAGTAATTAATATGAAATAGGGGCTGTTGCAATAAAAAATAGCTCTAACTAGAAAAAAGAGTAGAAAATTAGAAATTAAAGAATCTAAATTCTACTCTTTTTAAATATCAAAAAACATAGTGCATAGAAATATTAAAAAATAGAAGGTGTCACCTTCTATTTTTTAATGGTATTTATAAAGATCAATTAATAAACAGTATTTATTATGTTAAGTATATCATCTACATTAGAACTTCTTTTAAGTATATCTATTTTATTTTTATCTATAATATTACGTGATATTGACATTAATATATCTATGTGTAAATTTTCATAGCTGGGTTTAACTAAAACAGCAAAAATATATTTAACTTTATCATTATTTTTATTCCATACGATAGAATTTTTAAGTCTTGCAAAAACTATAGTATTTTCTAAAACTTTAGAACTTTTTAAATGGGGAATTGCAAAGTGACTTCCTAAAAATGTTGCTACTTCATTTTCTCTTTTATCAAATTTATAAAGAATTCTTTGAGGATTTTCAATTCTTTCCAATTTAAGTAATTCATTAGTAACATATTCGAAAAATTGATTTTTGTTTTCTACTTCTAAATTGTCAAAGAAAACTGTTTTGTCACATAATTTTATAGACATAATAATCACTCCCAAAAATTTATATATTTCCTAATATATTATACCTTGAAAATTAATAAGGTCAAATTTTTTTTATAATACAAAAAGTTAAGTTATTTTAATTACTTGCAAGTGTGCTTTTTTATTAATTTTATAAATATAATAGTTTGTATAAAAAGTTTGATAAACTATAACAAAGTATTTTTGAAACATCTAGAATTCTTTTAAATAATAGCTTTTAAGGTAATTAATTTTGATTGACAAATTATTTTTTTTGATGTAATATATTAAATGAAAAGTGAAAAGGAGGAGAACTAATGAAAAAATTAGGAAGTTTAATCTTAGGATTAATGCTAATGTTTTTAGTATTTTCTTGTGGAGCTAAAAAAGAAGAAACTGCAGAAAATACAGAGATGAAAAAAATTAAAGTTACTACAACTTTAAATTACTATGCAGATTTATTAAATCAAATTGGGGGAGACAAAGTAGAAATTACAGGTCTTATGAAAGAGGGAGAAGATCCACATCTTTATGTTGCTACAGCAAGTGATGTAGAAAAACTTGAAAGTGCAGATCTAGTTGTTTATGGTGGATTACATCTTGAAGGTAAGATGGTTGAAATTTTTGATAACTTAAAAGGTAAAGAAGTGTTAAATTTAGGGGAGCAACTTGACCCTTCTAAATTAACTAAAGTATCAGATTCAGTTTATGATCCACATGTTTGGTTCAATACTGAATTCTGGAGCATACAAGCTAAAGCTGTTGCTGAAAAATTATCAGCTTTAGACCCAGCTAATAAAGATTTCTATATGACTAACTTAGATAATTATCTAAAAGAAGTTAAGGAAGCTACAGAATATATTCAAGCTAGAATTAATGAAATTCCTGAAGGACAAAGATACTTAGTTACAGCACATGATGCTTTTGGATATTTCTCAGATCAATTTGGATTAACAGTTAAAGCTATACAAGGTGTTTCTACAGATTCAGAAATAGGAACAAAAGAAATTAATGATCTTGCTAATTTTATAGTTGAACACAATGTTAAAGCTATATTTGTTGAAAGTTCAGTTAACCATAAGAGTATAGAATCATTACAAGAAGCTGTTCGTGCTAAAGGTGGAGATGTTAAAATAGGTGGAGAACTTTATTCTGATTCAATGGGAGATAAAGAACGTAACACAGATACATATATTAAAACAATAAAAGCTAATGCTGATATTATCGCGGAGGCTTTAAAGTAGGAGAAAAAAATGAATGCTATTGAAATAAAAAATTTAACGGTTGCTTATGATGAAAAACCAGTTTTAGAAAATTTAAGTTTAAATATAGGAAAAGGTCAAATATGGGCAGTAATAGGTCCTAATGGAGCTGGTAAATCAACACTAATTAAAACAATACTAGAATTTTTAAAACCAATAGTTGGTGACATTAAAGTAAACGGAGAAAAATACGCTAAGATGCGTAAAAAAATAGCATATGTTCCACAAAGGGGAAGTGTCGATTGGGACTTCCCCACTACTTTATTTGATGTAGTAGAAATGGGATCATATGGTAGGGTAGGATTTTTAAAAAGGGTTTCTAAAGAAGAAAAAGTTAGAGTAATTGAAGCAATAAAGCAAGTTGATATGTTAGAATTTAAAGATAGACAGATATCTGAACTATCTGGAGGACAACAACAAAGAGTTTTCTTAGCAAGAGCTTTATTACAAGATGCAGAAATTTATTTAATGGATGAGCCTTTCCAAGGGGTAGATTCTAAAACAGAAAAATCTATAGTACAAATATTAAAAAAATTAAGAGATGAAGGAAAAACTGTTGTTGTAGTTCATCATGATTTAAAAAGTGTACCAGAATATTTTGATTATGTAGCTATGGTAAATAAATCAGTTGTAGTTTCAGGTAAGATAGAAGATGTATTTACTCCTGAAAATATAGATAAAACATATAAGAAGAATATGGATTAATTATGAAAGAAATATTAATTTTATTATCAGATAGTTACACTTTTAAAATAGTAATGTTAGGTTGTTCTTTACTTGGAATTTTAAGTGCAGTAGTGGGAACTTTTGCTGTATTAAAAAAAGAAAGCCTTTTAGGTGATGGTATATCACATGCATCTCTTGCAGGTATATGTCTTGCATTTTTAATCACAAAACAAAAAGAAACAGTATTTTTATTAATTGGAGCTTTTTTAATAGGAATCTGTTGTGTTTACTTAATTCATTATATAGGTGTTAAGTCAAAGGTTAAATTTGATAGTGCAATAGCACTTATATTATCTACTTTTTTTGGTTTAGGTTTGGTTTTATTAACTTATTTAAAAAAAATACCTGGAGCAAAAAAAGCAGGGTTAAATAAATTTATATTTGGTCAAGCATCTACTCTTGTATTAAAAGATATTTATTTAATAATAGTAGTAGGAGTATTTTTGCTTTATTTAGTAGTAATATTTTGGAAAGAACTTAAGGTAAGTTTATTTGATAAAAATTATGCAAAAACAGTAGGAATCAATAGTGATGCTATTAGATTTTTAATATCAGCTATGATAACTATTAATGTAATTATAGGTATACAAATAACAGGAGTTGTTTTAATGACAGCTATGCTTGTAGCACCTGCTGTTGCTGCAAGACAATGGAGTAATAAGTTATATATAGTTGTAATGTTAGCAGCTATATTTGGAGGAATTTCAGGATTTATAGGAACGGCTATATCAAGCATACAAGTTCAACTTCCAACAGGACCATTAATAGTTTTAAGTCTTAGTATATTTGTTATAATAAGCATGCTATTTGCACCACGTCGTGGACTAATAGCAAGAAGTTATAGAAGTTATGTAAGAAATAAAGAAATTATTAGGAAATATAAGGAAGGTGATTATAATGAGTTCTAGTTTAGTTATTCAAATTATTGCAATACTTATATCAACTTCTTGTTCTGTATTAGGTGTTTTTCTGGTTTTAAAGAATATGAGTATGTTAACAGATGCTATAACACATACTGTACTTTTGGGAATAGTTTTAGCTTTCTTTATATCAGGTAATTTAAATTCACCTTTATTTATAGTTGGAGCATCTCTTATTGGTCTTGTTACAGTTTATCTTGTAGAATTGCTAGTAAATACTAGACTTGTACATGAAGATGCAGCTATTGCTATAGTTATGTCATTTTTATTCAGTGTAGCTATAGTTTTAATATCAAGATACACTGCAAATATTCATTTAGATACAGATAGTGTTTTACTTGGAGAAATAGCATTTACACCATTTAATAAGACAAATATATTTGGTTATGAAATTGCTGTTGCTATAGTAAAATCATTTGTAGTTTTAATTATAAATGTTTTATTTGTAATTATATTCTTTAAAGAATTAAAAATATCAGTATTTGATAGAGCACTTGCAGCAAGTCTTGGTATGTATCCAGTTTTAATGCATTACTTACTAATGACTTTAGTGTCAGTTACATCAGTTGTATCATTTGAAGCTGTAGGATCAATTCTACTTATATCATTTATGATAGGACCACCAGTAACAGCTTATCTTTTATCAAAAAGTTTAAGAAAAATGATGCTATTAAGTATTATTTTTGGTGCAATTTCTTCAATTTTAGGTTATAATATTGCTATAATATTAGATGTTTCTATAGCAGGAAGTATTTCTGTTGTTATAGGTATAGTATTTATAATAGTATTTTTATTGAAGAAGGTGTTTAAATTTGATTTTAGATTACGTAAGATGGAGAAGTGATTTAACATTCGAAGAAAGAGAATTTAATAATATAGATGCATTAGTTATAGCTCGTATTTCATATATGTATTTTGATGAAGTATTTAAAGAAAATGAAAAAGAACTTAATATATCTGAAGTTTTAAAAAGATATGTAAATACTAAGAATATAGAGCAAAAAACAATGTGGTTACCGGATATTGAACTTGCTAAACTTTTGATGAAATCTAAAAGATATATGAATTTAGTAGTTAGTGATTATTTAAATGTAATTGATAATACAAAAGAAAAACAATTTGCAGCTTTAACTATTACTGTTAATGAAAAAACTAAAATTGTATCATTTAGAGGTACAGATAATACAGTAATTGGTTGGAAAGAAGATTTTAATCTTAGTTTTGAAGATAATATTCCTGCACAAAGATCATCTGTTAAGTATTTAAATAGAATAATGGAAGAAAGTAAAGGGGATATAATAACTATAGGTCATTCAAAAGGTGGTAATTTAGCCATATATTCTTCTATATTTATAGATGATAAGTATAGAGATAGAATTAAGAGTATATATAATTTTGATGGCCCAGGATTTAACACTAAAATTCTTAATGATAAAAGGTATTTAGAAATAACGGATAGAATTAAAACTTTTATTCCTGAAGATGCTATAGTTGGAATAATTATGAATAGAAATGAAAATTATATGGTTGTTAAAAGTAGTGCAGATTCTATAATGCAACATGATATTTATTCATGGGAACTTGAGATAAGTGATTTTAAATATTTAGAAAATTTATCCAAAAACAGTATATTATTAGGTAAGAGTATTGCAAGTTGGTTAAATAATATAGATATAGATGAAAGAAAAAAGTTTGTTGATTTATTATTTGATGGACTTACAGAATCTAGTTTAAATTTAAATGAAATTGGTAAAAATATTTCACTTATAGGAAAGGTTTTGTATAAAAGTATAACAGAACCAGATATTAGAGATATGTTAAGTAAGACTATGAAAATAGTTTATGATGTATATACATCAGAAAAATAGAATAATACTAAGAATATATAATAAAAAAGTGGGTTATGCCCACTTTTTACTATATTTCATTTTTTGAATGACCTGTTTTAATTAATGCATCTAAGTTTTCATAAGTTGTTTCTATCATATTAGTAACAGCTTCATCAGTGAATGAACCTAAATGAGGTGTTAATAAAACTTTAGGATATAGATTTACTAATTTTTCAAAGTTTTCATTAGGAATTTGTTTACCTGTGAAATCTTTAAAGAATAGTTCAGATTCATTTTCTAAAGTATCAATACCTGCACCAGCTAAATGACCACTTTCTATAGCTTCTATAACAGCAGCTGTATCCATAGTTTCACCACGACCAGTGTTAATTAAAATTGAATCTTTTTTCATTTTAGATAAGAATTCTTTAGTAACTAATTTACCTTGTTCTTTTATAAATGGAACATGTAATGAAATTATGTCACTTTCTCTTATTAAAGTTTCAAGCTCAACTTGAGTTAAAACATCTTCTACATTATCTTTTTTAAATAAGTCATATCCAAGAACTTCAGCACCTAAACCTTTAAATAATTTAGCTGCAGTAAATCCGATTTTACCAAGTCCTATTATACCAACTTTACATTTTCTAATTTCTCTTGAGAACATTGAAGATAATACTCTAAAATCCCCTTTAGATGCATTTGATGTCATAAGAGCAGTATTTCTTAAAAGCATCATAGCAAGTGTAACAGCAAGTTCAGCTATTGCATTAGGTGAATAAAATGGTACATAAGCCATTTTGAAACCTAAACTTCTTGCATAAGTTGTATCTATGTGATTTACCCCAACTGTTCTAGTTAAAATATATTTAACACCAGCTTCTTTATAAGTATCTAAATTTTCTTTTGTTGCCCAACAATTACCTCTTAATATAACTGCATCATAACCATTTGCTAATTTCGCAGTTTCAGGAGTATTTAGATACTCAGGGATACAAGTAATATCAAAACCAAATTTTTCGTTTAGTTCGTAAAAGAATTTTTCTTCAACATCTCTTACACCATAACATAAAACTTTCATAAATATCCTTCTTTCTATATTATGCTACAGGAACAAACCCATTTGTAATTGCAAGTATTATTATCCAGCAGATTATAGCAAATATTGCAAGTACTGTATTAACTAATGAAATATTTGAAGCAAGAACAGCTTCTTTTTCAAATTTGATTGCATAAGCAACTGCAACTGTTGCAGGTGGTGTAGCAAGCATAATTATAATAGCAGCGATAGCTTCGTATTCAAAATGAATTCCTAAAGAATTTAATATTACTAATATTGCAAAGAATATTGCTGGTATTAATATTAATTTAAAGAATGCATAAACTAAAGATAATTTATCATTTAATGCTTCTTTTAATGAAATAGATGCTAAAGTCATACCTATTGCAAGCCATGCAAGTGGTGAAGATAAGTCACCTAAGTATTTTAATCCTTTAAATACCCAAGGAAGAGTTTTGTCTATTCTAAATACAGAGACCATTTTAGCTGCTGATTCTTGAGTTTTAGGATCTTTAACCATTACTGAAACTTGTGGCATGTATGCTTGGAATGCCCATAAGATTAATCCTAAGAATGTAGCTATAATTATTGGATTAGCAAATATTTGTTTTAAATTTTTTCTGTCAAATTTAGTACCACTCATAACTATTAAAGCGAATGAATATAGGAATACTCTATAAGCTATATTAAATATATTTGCATAAAGAGTTCCTGTTGCACCGAATAATCCATTAATTATAGGTATACCGAAGAAAGTTGTTGATCCAAATGCAGTTAAAACTACTAAAGTATCTTTTAAATCACCTTTCTTATTGAAATAGAATAAATATCCTAAACCTATTAAAATAACATATGCTACAAATCCAAATATTAATACATTTATTCCTGTAGTGTATGTTTCTGGTTTTATATCAGCCATAAAAGCGTTGAAAGCAAGTGCTGGTAATGCTGCACTTAGCAATATTGAACTTAATACTTTTGAAGCCTGGTCATTTACGATATTTTTCTTTCTTAGGTAGTAACCCATAAGAATAATAAAAATTGTTGAAAAAATAGCTGAAAGGAAATTTTCACTTAAAACTACTTTTAATGATTCTTGAAACATTTATACCTCCGATTAAAATTATAGTTCCTATTGATTTTATCATAAAATACTTGAAAAAACAATACTTTGAAGGTATAATTAAAAAAGGTGATAAAAATGGAAAGAAAAAAACTTACATATTTACAGTTGTTTAAAAGTTTGTTTATAATAAGTGCAGTAACATTTGGGGGTGGGTATACAATAATTCCGATAATTAAGGATGAATTTGTTACAAGAAGAAAATCTATTACAGAAGATGAAATGGTAAAAATTGTAACTCTTGCACAAAGTTTACCTGGAGTTATGACTATATCAACTTCATTTTTAACAGGTTATAGTATATTAGGTGTTGGAGGAGCAATAGTTGCAACTGTTGCATCACTTTTACCTTGTATTATGGTAATATCAGTGATTGCATTTAGTTATAAAAAGGTAATAGAAAATGTTTATGTTCAGAATGCACTTAGTGGTATAAGTGGATCAGTGGCAGCTCTTTTATTTATTACAGTATATTCTTTATTAAAAAAAGGGTTAACAGATAAAGATAGAAATTTTTATATAACTATATTTTTAATAAGTTTATTTTTAAGATATATATTTAATTTAGATATTATGTATATTATATTAATTGCAGGAGTAATTTCTTATTTATACAATAGAGGTGATAAGAATGCTTGAGTTATATTTAATATTTTTTAGAATAGGTATGTTATCCTTTGGTGGAGGTTATGTTGTACTTCCTTTAATTGAAACTTATATAGTAGCAAATTATGATTGGGTTACAAGTTCCACTATATCTGATGTTATTGCCATATCTCAGGTTACTCCTGGACCTATTGCAATAAATGCTGCAACATTTATTGGTATGATAAATAATGGTATATTGGGTGCTATAATTGCAAGTATAGGTGTAATTACACCTCAAATAATATTACTTAGTATATTTATTAAGTATATTGGGTTTGAAAGTGAATATGTAAAAAAGATTATGAAGGGTATTAACCCTGCAACTTGTGCGTTGATACTAGTTGCTACAATTACTATTTCTAAGGGTTCACTTTTAAATAAATCTGGTGGATTTGAATATAGAGCAATAATATGTTTTATTTTAACTTTTGTTCTTACAAGGTATAAGATAAATATGATTTATATCATTGTTTTATCTGCTGTAATATCGCTATTTATATAGTTTTAGAAAACTTTTTGAAAAAAAAGTAAAAAAAATTCAAAAAAATGCTTGACGAAAAGTTATAAATATGATATTATAAATCTTGTCAGTAGATAAGACAGAAAAAAATCAAAAGTTTTGGGCCCTTCGTCTAGTGGTCAGGACATTAGGTTTTCATCCTAAAAACAGGAGTTCGATTCTCCTAGGGCCTACCAAAACATTTATGGTCGCATAGCTCAGTTGGGAGAGCACCTGCCTTACAAGCAGGGGGTCACAGGTTCAAGTCCTGTTGTGACCACCATTTATGGAGGTGTAGCTCAGTTGGTTAGAGTGCTTGCCTGTCACGCAAGATGTCGCGAGTTCGAGTCTCGTCACTTCCGCCATTTTATTTGACAATTGAATATTAATTTTTGCCGCTTTAGCTCACTAGGTAGAGCAGCTGACTTGTAATCAGCAGGTAACTGGTTCGAATCCGGTAAGCGGCACCATGTGGCGAGATACCCGAGTGGCCAAAGGGAGCAGACTGTAAATCTGCCGGCTCAGCCTTCGAAGGTTCGAATCCTTCTCTCGCCACCATTTTTTTTATACTTAGGAGGATATGAGATGGTTAGAAAGTTAAAAGGAGCTTCAAATAGTAATAGCCAATCAGATATTATAAAAAGAGCACAAGTTATGCAAGAAAGAATGCTAGCTATTCAAGAAGAATTAAAAGACAAATTCGTTGAAGAATCAGTTGCAGGTGGAGCAGTTGTTGTAAAAGCTAATGGACAAAAAGATATAGTAGATTTAGTTATATCTAAAGATATAGTAGCTGATGCAGTAGAAGATACATCTGAATTAACTTCATTAATTTTATCAGCAATAAACGGAGCTATGAACAAAGCAGAAGAATTAGCTGAAAAAGAAATGAGCGTTGTAACAGGTGGAGTAAGCATCCCAGGATTATTTTAATAATTAATAAGATATATATAAGTCATCGTAAAGATGACTTTTTGTTTAAATATAATTTGAAAGGAAGTTTAAAATGATAAATGCAGTTATAAAAACAAATAAAGGGGATATTAATTTAAGATTGATGGAAGATGTTGCACCTGCAACAGTTATAAATTTTGTTCTACTTGCAAATAGTGGATACTATAATGGTTTGAAATTTCATAGAGTTATTAATGATTTTATGATACAAGGTGGAGATCCAACAGGAACAGGTATGGGTGGTCCTGGTTATCAATTTGGTGATGAATTTAAAAAAGGTGTTACTTTTGATAGAAAAGGATTATTAGCGATGGCAAATTCTGGACCAAATACTAATGGATCGCAATTTTTCATAACACATGTTCCTACAGAATGGTTAAATTATAGACATACTATATTTGGAGAAGTATTAAGTGAGGAAGATCAAAAAGTAGTTGATAGTATAGCTCAAGATGATATTATGACAGAAATTAGAATATCTGGTGATGTAGAAAAATTATTTGAAGAGAATAAAGAATTTTATACAGGACTTAAAGATTTTTTAGATAAAAAATAAGAATGTAGATAGGTTTAAAAATTAGACCTATCTATTTTTTTACTTTTATTGTTTTTAGTGACTATTTATGATATAATTTTAATTAGTAATATGGAAAGGTAGTGATATAATGAGGAAGCTTAAAAATAATGATAAAGTAGAAAAAGTTACAGAAGTTTTAGATCCTATAGAAGAAAAAGAATCTATATACACTAAAATAATATTGTTGGTATCATTTCTCGTCCCGTTTTTTGGGATATATTTCATATATTTTTTTCATATTAAATTACCAAAAAGAACAAGATTTATTATGTGTCAGATATTAAATAAAAATATTACAATGGTACTTGTGTATTTAGCTATTTTAACTAGTGCACGTACAATTTATGCAAATACTGAGGATATAAGTATATTTCAAAAAAGTTTTTCAATAGCTTTATTTCTTTTGCTTGCATCAATTTTATTTCAATTAATAAAAACATATTACTGGTTAAAAGGTAAGGATGTTAAATATAAATATATATTAAAACTATTTAGGGAGGAATATTAAAATGAATGATAAATATAATCCGCTTGATATAGAACAAAAGTGGTATAAAAGGTGGGAAGAAAAGGGATATTTTAGAGTAGAAAAAGATGCTCAAAAACCTGCTTATACTATAGTAATACCACCACCTAACGTAACTGGTGTTTTACATATGGGGCATGTATTAAATAATACTATTCAAGATGTTGTTATTAGATATAAAAGAATGTCTGGGTTTGATACTTTATGGCAAACAGGAACAGATCATGCAGGAATTGCAACACAAAATGTTGTTGAAAAAATGCTTGCTAAAGATGGGTTAAGAAAAGAAGATTTGGGAAGAGAAAAATTCATAGAAAAAGTTTGGGAATGGAAAGAAAAATATGGTAATATAATTACCACTCAACAAAGAAGAATAGGTAATTCTGTTGATTGGGAAAGAGAAAGATTTACTATGGATGAAGGACTTTCTGAAGCAGTTAAAGAAGTATTTGTTACTTTATATAATCAAGGACTAATATATAAAGGGGAATATATGGTTAACTGGTGTCCTAGATGTCAAACAGCACTTGCTGATGATGAAATAGAACATCAAGATAAAGAAGGAAATATATGGGAAATAAAATATCCTGTTAAAGATAGTGATGAATTTTTAGTTGTTGCAACAACACGTCCTGAAACTATGTTAGGTGATACAGGAGTTGCTGTAAATCCTGAAGATGAAAGATATTCTAAATTTATAGGCAAAACAGTTATATTACCTTTAGTAAATAGAGAAATACCAGTTGTAGCTGATAGTTATGTAGATATGGAATTTGGAACAGGTGTTGTTAAAATGACACCAGCTCATGACCCTAATGACTTTGAAGTTTCAAAAAGAACAGGACTTGAAATATTAAATATATTTACACCTGATGCTAAGATTAATTCAAATGGTGGTAAATATGAAGGTCTTGATAGATTTGAAGCAAGAAAAGTAATAGTTAAAGATTTAGAAGAACAAGGATATTTAGTATCAATTAAAAAACATAATCATGCTGTAGGTCACTGTTATCGTTGCCATACAGTTATAGAACCAAGAATATCTGATCAATGGTTTGTTAAAATGAAACCACTTGCTGAAAGAGCATTAGAAGTTGTTAAAAATGGAGAAATTAAATTAACACCTAAGAGAATGGAAAATATATATTACAGTTGGCTTGAAAATATTCGTGATTGGACTATTTCAAGACAAATATGGTGGGGACATAGAATACCAGCGTATTACACACCTAATGATGATTTAATAGTTGCTAAAAGTCGTGAAGAAGCAGAAAAAATATGTCTTGAAAAATATGGACAAGTTTATGATTTAAGAGAAGAAACAGATGTTTTAGATACTTGGTTTTCATCTGCACTTTGGCCGTTTTCAACTATGGGTTGGCCTGAAAGAACATTTGAACTTGAAAGATACTTCCCAGGTGATTTACTTGTAACAGGTGCAGATATAATATTCTTCTGGGTAGCTCGTATGATAATGATGAGTTTACATTTTGAAAATAAGGTTCCATTTAAGGAAGTATATTTTACAGGAATAATAAGAGATGAAATAGGAAGAAAAATGTCTAAGTCTTTAGGTAATGCTCCTGATACTTTAGGTATACTTGATAAATATGGGGCTGATGCAGTAAGATTTAGTTTAATGTATAATACATCTCAAGGACAAGATATACTATTTTCTGAAAAATTATTAGAAATGGGTTCTAATTTTGCAAATAAAATATGGAATGCTTCAAAATTTGTTTTATCAAATCTTGAAGGATTTAAAGAAGATATCTCTATAATGGATCTTGATTTTAAATTAGAAGATCAATGGATATTATCTAAATTACAACTTACAGCTAAGAAATTTAATGAAGAAATGGAAGAATATAATATAGATACTTGTGCTAAACTTTCTTATGAATTCTTCAGAAATGATTTCTGTGATTGGTATTTAGAAATTGCAAAAACAAGAATTTATGGAATAGATGTAAATGATGCTGATAGACAAACAGCACAATGGGTTTTAAAACATATACTTGATAATGGATTAAGATTATTACATCCATTTATGCCATATATTACCGAAGAAGTATGGCAAAATATCAAACCTTATGGTGAAAGTATTATGTTAATAGATTTCCCAAGAGAAGATAAGGCTTTAATTAATAAGCAAAGTTTAAATGATTTTGATTATTTAAAAGATGTAGTTTCAGCTATAAGAAACATACGTGCTGAAAATAATATATCACCAGCTAAAAAAATTAGTATTATAATAGATACTGAAGATAATAATGAAAAAGATATATTATTAAATAACCCTAAGATACTTGATAAACTTGCTAATGTAGAAAACACAGAAATACTTAAAGAATTACCTAAGATGTCAGGATTTAGAGTAGTGGGTAATACTAAAATTTATGTTTCTTTAGAAGGGCTTATTGATATAGAAAAAGAAATAGAAAAATTAAATAAAGAAATAGAAAAAGTTAAGAAGGAATTAGAAAGAACAACAAATAAATTATCTAATCCTCAGTTTGTTGAAAAAGCGCCTGCTGCTGTTTTAGAAAAAGAAAAAGCTATAGAAGCAGAACTTTTATCAAAATTACAAAAATTACAAGATAATATAGACGTATTTAAAAAATAGAAGGAGTATTATGAGATTTTCAAAGAGTTTTATTAAAACATATAAAGAAGTTCCAAAAGATGCAGAAACTGTTTCTCATAAGTTAATGTTAAGAGCTTCAATGATAAAACAATTAACTAGAGGAGTATATACATATTTACCATTAGGTTTAAGAGTTTTACAAAAAATAGAAAAAATTACTAGAGAAGAAATGAACAGAATAGGAGCGCAGGAAGTATTAATGCCTGTGCTTCAACCTGCAGATCTTTGGAAAGAATCAAAAAGATGGTTTTCATATGGGCCTGAACTTATGAGATTAAATGATAGAAATGCAAGAGATTTTGTACTAGGTCCAACTCATGAAGAAGTTATTACAGATATTTTTAGAAATACAGTTACTTCATATAAGGAACTACCTTTAAATATCTATCAAATACAAAATAAATTCAGAGATGAAAAAAGACCAAGATTTGGTCTTATGCGTGGAAGAGAATTTATCATGAAAGATGCATATAGCTTCCACATAGGCCAAAAGAGTTTAGATGAAGAATATAACAATGTAAAAGGAGCTTACTATAAAATATTTGAACGTTGCGGATTAAACTTTAGAGCAGTTGAAGCAGATACTGGTAGTATAGGTGGATCTGAAAGTCACGAATTTATGGTTTTAGCATCTAGTGGTGAAGATGATATACTTTATTCAAATGCATCTGATTATGCAGCAAATGTTGAAAAAGCTACAAGTATAATTGAGATTAAAGAAGATAATTCAGAAGAATTAGAAAAAGAATTAAAAGAAACACCAGATTGTAAAACTATAGAAGAAGTTTCAAGTTATTTAAATGTTCCTCAAGAAAAAACAGTAAAGGCATTACTTTTAAAAGAAATATTAGAAAGTGGAGAAAACAAATACTTTATTGCGATGATAAGAGGAGATCTTGATATTAATGAAGTTAAGGTTAAAAACTTAGTAAATGCTACATTAGAACTTGAAATGATGAATGAAAGTGATGTTGAAAATTTAGGTCTTAAAGCAGGATATATTTCAGGATTAAAAGATATAGAATCTATTAAAAATGGAAAAGTAAAAGTTATAGCAGATGAAACTGTTATAAAACTTAAAAACTTTGTAGCAGGAGCTAATATAGAAGGATATCACTATATTAATACTAATGTATCTGATTTACATATAGATTATGTAGGTGATATTAGAACTGCAAGAGCTGGAGATAAATCACCACGTGATGAAGGTACTCTTGAAATTGCAAGAGGAATAGAGGTAGGTCATATCTTTAAATTAGGTAAAAAATATTCAGAAGCATTAGGTGCTAAAGTATTAAATGATAAAGGTATAGCAAATGAGGTATTGATGGGTTGTTACGGTATAGGTATATCAAGAGTATCAGCAGCAGCAATTGAACAAAATAATGATGATTTTGGAATTATATGGCCAAAATCTATAGCACCTTATTTAGTTGATTTAATTTTAGTAAATAGTAAAGATGAAGTTGCTTTTGAAGTATCAGAAAAACTATATAAAGAAATGCTTTCAAATGATATAGAAGTAATATATGATGATAGAGATGAAAAAGCAGGATTTAAATTTAAAGATGCAGACTTAATAGGATTCCCTTTAAAAGTTATAGTTGGTAAGGGTGCAAAAGATGGAATAGTTGAAATAAAACATAGGGATGGATCAAAAAATCTTGAAGTAAAAATAGAGGATGTAATAAGTTATATCAAAGAGTTTGAAAGAAGTTAATGTACATTAATGGTAAACTAAAATATCAAATGCAACATTGTATGAATGTTCACCAAGCAAGAAAAATAAATCAAAACAATAAATTGTATAA
>NZ_LOHY01000133.1 GCF_001559795.1 Pseudostreptobacillus hongkongensis
TCTAATTTTGTGTTAAATTCATCATCTTTAGATGATAAATCAAAAATAACAAATTCAGGAACAATTACTTTAGATAATGGTAAATACCACGATAAATTAACATTAAAAGGAAAATATAGTAGTGTATCAGGAAAGTTATTAGTTAATACATTATGGAATGAAGAAAGTGGAAGAAATGGGGAAAATTCAGAATCAGATTTACTAGAAATTACAGGTAAAGTTGAAGGAAGTACAAAAGTAATTTCTGTTGGAAGCAATAATACACTTAATCAAGTTGATGGTGAAGTAGGAGAAGATGAAGGAGATTTAGGACATAGAAGTGCTGTAGTTGTTAAAGCTCCAAAAGATACACCAGAAACAGCGTTTGTGGGTAAAGCAAAGACAGAAAATGAAACAGAATTAGAACTTAAATCAGAAATTAGAGAAAATAATAGAGTATTTTTCTGGGAAATAACAAAACTTGGTAATAAAAATATAGATATATTCTTGCTAAATAATATGGATCAAGCAAGAAATATGTTTGGTCGTTTAAATGAAAGAAGAATTAAAAGTTATCTATTTAATTCAGGTAGAGAAGAAAGAACACCTATGACTTGGGCAAGAACATTTGGTTCAGAGTATATATACAAGAATAATGATATAAAATA
>NZ_LOHY01000134.1 GCF_001559795.1 Pseudostreptobacillus hongkongensis
TGATTAGGGCTATTAACCCTGATAATGGAAGATAAATTAATTACAACAAAGAGTTTAGAATATATTCAAAAATATCGTATGATAATATAACTAGTGATATAGGTAAGCGATATAGACTTAATAGAAGTATACAGGTTGAAGGTGCAGTTGCAGTTCTTAAAGAGTGTATGAATTTAAGAAGATTAAAGGTTAGAGGTTTTGATAATGTTAAAAGAGAAATGATGCTATTTTCTATGGCCTATAACTTTAATAAATATATAAGTAGAAGATTAAGGAATAAATTAGGGAATACATTGCATCAATTAAAAGATATTATATAGATTAAAGCTAAAAGATTTAGTTAGCTAATTTTGTTATACTTAAATATATGAAAAGGAGATTAATTTGTATAAATTTAATATACATTTTAATCTCCTGATTCTTTTAATTAGAGATGTTGCGAATATATTTCTAAAAAATTAGTGAATTGCAACAGC
>NZ_LOHY01000135.1 GCF_001559795.1 Pseudostreptobacillus hongkongensis
TATGGCCTATAACTTTAATAGATATATAAGTAGAAGATTAAGGAATAAATTAGGGAATACATTGCATCAATTAAAAGATATTATATAGATTAAAGCTAAAAGATTTAGTTAGCTAATTTTGTTATACTTAAATATATGAAAAGGAGATTAATTTGTATAAATTTAATATACATTTTAATCTCCTGATTCTTTTAATTAGAGATGTTGCGAATATATTTCTAAAAAATTAGTGAATTGCAACAGC
>NZ_LOHY01000136.1 GCF_001559795.1 Pseudostreptobacillus hongkongensis
CTTCAAACTATTATTTTTACTACATTTATCTCTATTTTAGTTTTTGTGCATTTAATACTTTACATTGCCATAAGATTTTCTTGGAGTGTAAAGTTTAAAATGCACAAAATTTTTAAATTAATTTTTTTTGTAAACCCCAAATGCACAAAATGTCAATATAAAAATGTAAGATTGTGTCAAAATAAGAATGTAGTTTTTTATTCTTGATAATAATCTCTAACTCTATATGATCTACCAACTATATTAATAACATTACAATGATGTAATAATCTATCTAATATAGCACTTGCTAAAGTATTATCAGAAAATATATCACCCCAATACTTAAAGTCAGCATTAGTTGTAACTATTGTTGACTTCTTTTCATATCTTTCATTTATTAATTGTCTCTTCTTTAGTTATTGGAATATATCCTAATTCATCTATTATCAATAGCCTATACTTACAATAATGCTTTATACGTTCATTTAATCTTCCTTCCTTATTCGCCTTATTTATAAGTAAATCCAACATCTCTTGTTTATCTATATT
>NZ_LOHY01000137.1 GCF_001559795.1 Pseudostreptobacillus hongkongensis
TGGAGTGTAAAGTTTAAAATGCACAAAATTTTTAAATTAAATTTTTTTTGTAAACCCCAAATGCACAAAATCACATTTCATTTTCTTTCAAAATATGCTATCATATTTTTGATATTTTGTGATAGCTTGTAACTATTATATCTTCACAAGCTATTTCCTCTATAGATAATTTGTCAAGAATGACTTTTGAAAATCTTTCTTTAAATAGCTCTATAGGGGATTTATTTTTATATTTAGGTTTATACAAACTATTAATATTTGATACTATAAAATTTATATCATCTTGTGTATAATTTGATATATCCACCCCTTTAGGTATATATCTCCTTAATATTCTATGTATATTCTCAACATTTCCTTTTTGATACGGTTTACCTGCTTCACAATAAAATATTTTACATCTTCTTGTATAAGAATCATAAATACTCTTTGTTATTATTTCATGATTTAAAAACTCACTTCCTTGATCTGCTAAAAGTACTCCAAACAATCTTTTAAAATTCTTATGCCCTATTCTTTTCTCTATCCAATCAAATACTTTAGCAACACTCGTAGGATACTTATTTTTTATTCTAAAGGCAAATAGAAACTGTATTTCTGGAATAAATATTGTTAATAAATATATATCAGAGCTTTTTATCCCTTCTACTAAATCTATTTCTGTTACAAAAGTATTTTTATTTTCTTTAACATATTCTAAAAAGGCAAAGTATTCTCTACCCTTTAATCTTTCTTTTTTACTTATCATTTGATATGTTTCTTTATCTTTAAATATTTTATTCTTTATTCTAACTTTCTTTTTATTATATTCTATAAACCCTTTATTATACCAATCATATATCGTTTGCCTAGTTAAAGTATCATTGTAGTTTCTTTTTATCATTGATATTATATGTGATATAGGTTGTTGCTTATTTAAATATTTTTTCACTAAATCTAAATACAATTCTTGTTTTACTCCCATACCTCTTTTCTTACGTTTATCATAACTATCTTGTGCTACATTACTATCATATACAATGTAATCATAACAACAAGTATTTCTTTTAAATTTGGGACATTTATTACATACTTTAGGCTGTTTTTCTAAAAGAGTACATATATGTTCTTCTTTAATTTTAATATGTTTTATTACTTTAGAATTATACACTAATATACTTCTGTTATTTATTTCTCTTAGTATCGTTTGATAAGAATAACCTAAAATCTCAGATATCTCAGTGATTGTTTTTCCTTCTCTCAAATACACATCTATTTTAATCCTTTGTTCTTGTTTTAATTGCATTACACTCTCCTACAAATTTTGTGCATTTCTAATTTAAAATTTTTGTGCATTTGCTATTTACATTTTGACTATTTTTAATA
>NZ_LOHY01000138.1 GCF_001559795.1 Pseudostreptobacillus hongkongensis
GGAGTAGTTGCTGATATTAATGACTAATTAACAAACATATAAATAGCTTATCTGATGATAAGCTATTTTTTTAGGAGGATAAAATGAAAAATATACCAAAGGCTGTAGGACCTTATTCAGCATATTATAAAGCAGGAGATTTTCTATATATTTCAGGTCAATTAGGAATTAATCCTGAAACTAATGAAATTGAAGGGAAAACTGCAGCAGAACAAGCTAAACAATCTTTAGAAAATTTAAAAACTATACTTGAATTAAATGGATTAACTATGAAAAATATAGTTAAAACTATGGTTTTATTAGATGATATAAATGATTTTGTTAGTGTAAATGAAGTTTATGCAACATATTTTGAAGAACCATATCCAGCAAGATCTGCATTTGAAGTAGGTAAATTACCTAAGGGTGGTTTAGTTGAAATAGAAGCAATTGCATATTTTGGTAAATAGTAGAACAAAAATAGCTGATTGAATATACTCTTTTGGCTATTTTTAATTTATAAAATATATATTGACTTATTTTGTTTTATTATTATACTATATATCAATTCCTCAAATAATGATATATTTCCCAGAATACCTAGATAGTATTAATCTCAACCCTGAGTTTATAGGTATAGTCTACATGGTAGCAAACCTATTTAGTTTAATTGCTGCTAAAATACATAGTAAATATTTAAAAAAATATGATGGTATAATAAAATTAAAATATAGTCTTATTCTAATAATGATTTTGTCTTTAATAATGGGTATTTCAAATATATACATGTTAACAATAACTATTTATTTAATGTATAGAGTCATTATGTGATGGTTTTATCAACAATTTTATATTTATATAAATAATTCGACATCAAAAGAATATAAAAGTACGATGTTTTCAATTATTAATGTTGTTATGGAAATAGCATTTATAATATCTGATCCCATAATTACCTATATTATTTTAAAAACAAATATAAGATTACCTATGTATTTGCAAGTATTAATATTTTTATAATATTGATATTTATTAACATAATAAATATTAGAAATAAAAGAATATATAAAAACAGCTGAAAGAGAAAATCTCAAACAGCTGTTTTATTTTATTTAGTGTATATTTCAATTTCAGGTGAATAATACATTAATTTACCATCTTGTCTTAATAAGAAGTTTAACTTATCTTCTACATAGTCAAAGTTTATTTTTTGCTTTTTAGATAAGTTTAATGGTATGTAATCCATTAAATGATCTAATAAACTATCATATTTTTGAACAGAATAGATATTTATTATGTTATAATTATGATCTAATTTTAATTCCTTTTGTAATGCGTCTATAGTATCATATAGACCACCTATTTGATCTATTAATCCATTTTCTAATGCTTCAGTACCAAGCCATATTTGCCCTTGTGCAATAGCTTCAAGTGAATCTTGATTTAAATTAGTTCTTTTTACCAATACATCATTTTTAAATTCGTTATATACTTCTAGCATAGAATTTCTGTAAAGTTCTCTTTCTTCTTCAGTCATTTCATGATTTGAAGATAGAATATCAACATATTTACCTTTTTGTACACCATCTATATTAATTCCTAGCTTGTTATATGTACCTATTAATTTAGGTAATAGTGAAACAACACCTATTGAACCAGTTATACTATTTTTGTCTGCAAATATTTTGTTTCCTATTGATGCTATATAATATCCACCACTAGCAGCAACATTACCTATAGAAATATATACAGGTATATCTACTTTAGCTAACATATCATATATTTTTTTAGCTTCAAGAGCTGATCCTCCACCAGAATTTATTCTTATAACTAATCCTGCAACTCCTGGATAAGAAAGTGCTTCATCTAGTTTATCTTTAAATGCTTCTGATGTAATATTTGGATTTGTATATGATGTAGTAGATTCTATATCACCATCTAAATATATTACAGCAATCTTATTTGGTGAAGTAAATTGAGGAACTATAGTTTTAATATATTCTTGAATATCAATACTATTATTATCAGAAATATTTAATTCTTCTTTTAAAGTATCAAAGTCTTTTAATGAATCTACTAATGATAAATCACGAGATTTTTCAGGACTTAGAAATACGTATTCACCATTTAATAATTTATTTTTAAAAGTATCTTTATCTATTTTTCTACTTGTTGATACTTTTTCTACAAAGTCATTAAGTCTTTTATCATATATTCTAGTAATTGTATCTTTTTGTTCTTGACTCATAGAATCTCTATAATAGTTTTCACCATATGATTTATGTGTTCCGATATGGATAACTTCCATTTTAAATCCAAATTTATCAAATAAGTTTTTATAATATCCAGAATTTACTGAATATCCATTAAGTGTTACCTGTGCTGTTGAATATTTTGGAATTATGATTTCATCTGCAAGTAAAGAAACATTATAATTCTGTTTATCTAAATCTTCGCTATAAGCATAAACTTTTTTCCCAGCTTCCTTTATTTTCTTAAATATTGGTTCTACTTCTTCAATTTGAGCAGAAGATAAAATGAATGAGTCACTATAAATTAATATGTTTTTGATCTTATCATCTTCACTTACTTTGTTTAAAGCAATTAATAAATCTGAAAATGTATTTGATTTACCATCTATATATTGAATAGAATTAATAAATTTATCTTCAGAAGGAATAGATATATCTTTTAATAACAATGTATCGTAATTTTTTGCTACATTATCACTACTTTGAATATATAGTAGACTACAACTTGCTATACCTCCTAGAATAAAAATTGTTAGAAAAATATATATGAAAAAAGAATAAATCTTTTTTATTGTATAAATAGTCAAGTTTTTTAAGAATTTACCTATATTATTTAAAAAATTCATATTATTTTGTTCCTTTCTTTTATTTTATATAAATATTAACATAAATGAATTATAAATTCAACAATATATAGAGCCTTTATTAAATATATTTAGTTGCAATATTAAGGTATATAGTGTAAAATAATTTAAGGAGGGAAAATGAATAAAAAATTTAGTAAATTAGATATTGTATATGTATCATTAATGATATTTGGATTTTTTTTTGGAGCGGGTAATTTAATATTCCCAATATTTTTAGGTATGAATTCAGGTGAAAATTTAAATACAGCCATGATATTTTTTGCAATATCGGAGATAGGCTTTACTATGCTTGGGGTAATTGTATCATCAAGGGTAAATTCATTAGAAAATGTAGAAAAGAACATGGGCTTATTATTTTCAACATTACTTTTAACAAGTATATGTTTAGCACTTGGACCAGGTGTTGCGATACCACGTGCAGCAACTTTAGCTTTTGATATGGCAATAATAGACTATATTCCGAGTTTTATTAATATAAATATTGCAAGAGCTATATATACTGCAATATTTTGTGTAGTGGCATATTATCTTACAAAAGGTCAAAATAATTTGTTTAAAAGAATAGGTAAAATTTTAACACCACTAATACTTATAACTATAACTGTTGTTTTAATAGGTGTTTTAATTAAAGTAGAAAATATAGTTTTACCAGCAACTGGTGATTATTTAACTAATCCAAGTTATAAAGGGTTCATTGAAGGATATAATGCTATGGATTCATTAGCATCACTTAATGTTGGTGTAATGGCATTTGCTATACTTTCTAATATATATAGCGAAAAGAAAGAAACAATAACTAAATATATAGCTTTAGGGTGTTTAGGAGCTTCAGTTCTATACTTTATAGTATATTATTTACTTGCATATATAGGAAGAAGAATGGCTCATATTTATCCCGATTCAGAAAATGGAGCTGTGTTACTTAAAAATAGTATGAAATATTTATATGGTGATATCGGAGTTTTATTAATTACTATACTTTTTATATTAGCTTGTTTAAGTGCAGTAGTTTCTATAGTTAGTTTTTCAAATACATATATATCTAAAAGATTTAATATAGAATATAATAAGATGTCACAAATGATTTTATTTGCATCATTTTGCATATCAACAATAGGTCTAAATAAAATACTTGTATATTCAATTCCTATTTTATTATTTATATACCCAATATTTTTCACTATAATATTGCTTGAAGCGTTAAGTAAAATATATTCTGGGGATATTTGGATATATAGGTTAACAGTATATGTAGTAACATGTATAAGTTTTTTAAATGTAGCATTACAATTTTTAAAAATTCAAGAAATTAATTGGATTTATCCAACTTTAATTGTATTTATAATTTTATTAATATATAAAAAATATTTTGTTAAGGAGAATAGATAATGGAAAAAAGATATGAATTAAATAAAAATTTAGCACAAATGTTAAAAGGTGGAGTAATAATGGATGTTTCTACACCTGAACAAGCTATAATTGCAGAACGTGCAGGAGCTGCAGCTGTTATGGCACTTGAAAGAATACCAGCTGATATAAGGGCAGTTGGAGGAGTTGCTAGAATGAGTGATCCTAAAATGATACAAAGTATACAAGAAGTAGTTAGTATACCAGTAATGGCTAAAGCAAGAATAGGACATTTTGTAGAAGCTCAAATATTAGAAGCTATAGAAATAGATTATATAGATGAATCAGAGGTTTTATCACCAGCTGATGATAAATTACATATTAATAAAAGAAAATTTAATGTTCCTTTTGTATGTGGAGCTAAGGATTTAGGGGAAGCATTAAGAAGAATAAATGAAGGTGCAGCTATGATAAGAACTAAAGGTGAACCTGGAACAGGAGATATAGTTCAAGCTGTTAGACATATGAGAAAAATGCAAGAAGATATTAGAAGAATAACTTCTATGACTGAAGACGAGTTATACAATGTTGCAAAAGAACTTCAAGTACCTTATGATTTAGTTCTATATGTTCATGAAAATGGTAAATTACCAGTAGTTAATTTTGCAGCAGGTGGAGTTGCAACTCCAGCAGATGCAGCACTTATGATGCAACTTGGAGCAGAGGGAGTTTTTGTAGGTTCTGGAATATTTAAATCTGGAGATCCTGAAAAAAGAGCTCGTGCTATAGTACAAGCGGTTACAAACTATAATGATCCTAAAGTTCTTGCAGAAGTTTCTAAAGACTTAGGTGAAGCTATGGTTGGAATTAATGAATCTGAAATTAAAATATTAATGGCAGAAAGAGGAAAATAATGAAAATAGGAATACTTGCATTGCAAGGAGCATTTATAGAACATAAATATATGTTAGATAAATTAGGGGTTGAAAGTTTTGAAATAAGACAAAAAAAAGATCTTGAAAATAATATGGATGGACTAATTCTTCCAGGTGGAGAAAGTTCAGTTATGGGTAAACTTTTACGTGATTTAGATTTATTTGATATATTAAAAAATAAAATAGAAAATGGATTACCTGTATTTGGTACTTGTGCAGGTATGATATTACTTGCTAAAGAAATAGATAATGATGATAGACGTCATTTTTCTACTATGAATATAGAGGTTAAAAGAAATGCATATGGAAGACAGCTAGGCAGTTTTTCAGTACTATCAGATTTTAAAGGTATAGGTAATGTAGAAATGGTATATATTAGAGCACCTTATGTAAATAAGGTATTATCTGATGATGTAGAAGTATTATCTATAGTAGAAGATAAGATTACTGCCGTTAGAGAAAAAAATATGCTTGCAGTAGCTTTTCATCCTGAATTAACTAGTGATAGTAAAGTTCATGAGTATTTTATAAATATGATAAAGGAAAATAATGGAAATTAAAATACTAGATCCTATTAAAGATGAGGATATACTATATGATATAGTTATACTTGA
Organism: Pseudostreptobacillus hongkongensis; assembly: GCF_001559795.1. Lineage (NCBI taxonomy): Bacteria > Fusobacteriati > Fusobacteriota > Fusobacteriia > Fusobacteriales > Leptotrichiaceae > Pseudostreptobacillus > Pseudostreptobacillus hongkongensis. The sequence continues at coordinate 5,775 of NZ_LOHY01000138.1, forward strand.
AGATAAAATATTTAAAGGTGCTTCAATAGGTAATTACAACATAAAGCCTATGGCTAAATATGGAAAAGTTTATACTATACTTGATGAAAATGAAATAATATCAGTTGCAGAAGTTATGTCATCTTTTGATAAAGAGATGGCATATATTTATGGTTTTTTCACTAATACAAAATATCAAAATCAAGGTATGGGACATAAACTTTTAGAATTTGTTCTAGATAATTTAAAAAGTATAGGAATAAAGAGAGTGCAACTTACTGCAGGAGTTGAAAATATACGTGCTTGTAGATTGTATGAAGATTTTTCTTTTAAAATCAAAGAAAATTTAGAAGATGAATATAAAGATGGGGAGAAAAGATACCTTTATGAAGCATTATTATACTGATAATACTGATTTAAAATCAAATAAAAGAGAAATAGAAATAGAATTTGAAGGTAAAAAATTTAAACTTTTAACAGATGATGGAGTATTTTCTAAAAATAGATTAGATTTTGGAACTGAAGTTATGTTAAAAGAATTTCTTAGGGATAATAAACTAAAAAAATTTAAATTATTAGATATAGGATGTGGTTATGGTCCAGTATCTATAATACTTTCTAGATATTATATGAATTCGTATTTTTATTTATCTGATGTAAATGATAGAGCTTTAGAACTTGCAAAGTTGAATCTTGAAAAATTTAAAGTAGAAAACTATAACACACAGAAATCATATTCATTTGATAATATATCAGAAAATTTTGATGTAATATTATCTAATCCACCTATAAGAGCAGGGAAAGATACTATATTTAATATATATGAAAATGCTTATAATCATTTAAATAAAGGGGGAAAATTTTATTGCGTAATTCAAACAAAACATGGAGCTAAAAGTACTGAAAAAAAATTAAATGAAATATTTGGAAATTGTAAAACTTTAGGTATACATTCTGGTTATAGAGTATATGTTAGTGAGTTGGTTTAATGATAATACTAATACCTACTGCAAAACAGATGAAAAAAAGAAATGAAATATTTGATGTTAATTTATCAGAAAAAACATTAGAAATAGCTAAAAATATTTCAGAACTTGAAATAGAAAATATTTCTAAGATATTTAAATTATCTATTGAAAAATCAGAAATAGAGAAAAAAAGATTTGAAAATATAGGTGAAAAGAATTATAAAGCACTAGAATTATTTGATGGACTTATGTATAGAAATATAAAAAGAGAAAATTTAAGTAAAGAAGAAAAAGAATATTTTTTAAAAAATGTATACATAACTTCTGCACTTTATGGTATAATAAATGTATATGACAGTATATCAGAACATAGATTGGATTTTAATATGCCATTTAAAATTAATAATGAATCTCTTAAAAAAGTTTGGAGAGAAGAATATGATGAGTTTGTTAAAGGTAAGGAAGTATTATCTTTATTATCAGATGAATTTTTAGAAGTTTTTTCAAAAAATATTAGAGATACATTTATAAACATAGAGTTTTATGAATTAAAAGATGGTAAATTAAAATCACATTCTACTATATCAAAAAAAGCTAGAGGAATATTTTTATCAGAGCTTGTTAGATTAAATATACAAGATATAGATAAAATTAAGAATTTAGAATTTGATGGTTTTAAATATTCTGAAATTAACTCTAAAGAAAGAGAATTTGTATTTATTAAAGGAGGAGAGTAACTATGAAAATAGTTATAGCAGGAACAAGTGGAAAAGGAACTATTTATGGAACTATGTTAAAGAAAGCAGGTCATGATGTTTCATTTGTTGATTTATGGCAATCAAATATTGACAAAATTAATAGAAGAGGACTTTTTGTTAATAATTTAGGTAATGAAGAAAAAACATTTATTAAAGCATTTTTACCTATACATTATAAAGAACCAGCAGAACTTTATATCTTATTTACTGATGGTGAACAACTTGATAATATGCTTAAGTTTTCAAATTATGCAATAGGGGAAGAAACAAAAGTATTATGTTTTGTAGAAGGAAATGATAATTTAGAAGTAATTAAAAAATATGTTCCAGAAGGGAATGTAGTATTAGGTAAATCTACTATGTCTGCAGAATTATTAGAGGCAGGAAAAGCAGCTGTAACTAATTATGGTGAAACTGAAATACAAAATGAAGAAATAAAAAAATTATTTGCTGAAGCAGGATTAAATTAAATATATATAAATAAATAGATACTGATGTGTCTATTTATTTTAAAATATTGTTGTAACTATTTAAATTACAACAAAATAGTGATAATATATATCTATAATTTAAAGAAAGATGTATGAAATGGATAAAAAAATATTGTTGATAGTAGGATCTTTAAGAGAGAAATCTTTTAATAGAGAAGTAGCTAGATATGTAGAAAGTAAATTAAATGAAAAAGGATTAAAAGTAAGTTTTTTAGATTATGCTAATATTCCTTTTTTGAATCAAGATATAGAATTTCCAACACCAGAGGAAATAAAAGAAGTTAGAGAAGAAGTAAATGCAGCAAATGCTTTATGGGTATTCTCACCAGAATATAACGGTAGTGTACCAGGTGTATTAAAAAACTTATTAGATTGGATTTCAAGACCTTTAGATCCAGCAAGTTTTGGTGCACCAAGTATTTTACTTGATAAACTGGTAACAGTAAGTTCTATAGCAGGAGGATCAAAAGGATCATTTGTTATACCAGAATTAAAAGGATTATTAGGTAGAATGAAATTAAAAGTGTTGGATGAATTTACAGGATTACAAGTTCCAGGTGAAGCATGGCAAACTGGAGTACTTGTATTAAGTGATGAACAAAAAGCAGAACTTGATAAACAAGTTGAAGCATTTGTAAGTAAGTTATAATTAAAATATTAACATTAAATCTGAATAAAGGAAAAGTAGAAGATTAGAAGTTCTAAAATTCTACTTTTTTATTATAAAAAATACAGTAAATATTTACTCTATTGACAATATCAAATATATGAGGTTATACTATCAGTATATTTAAAAGGAGGAGGTCTTTATGTTTGATTTGAAACAGTATAGAAAACCAGGTAAGATAGAGGCAGCTATATTAATTTTTGTAGTTTTATTAATTTTGGGATACCCTATGATAATGATTCCTAATATGGTTCCTCATATACCTGTTTTATTAGCTATTATTTTCTTACTAATCTATGGAATGATTTTTAAAATTAAGTTTTCATATATGCAACAAAGTATGATAGAGTCAGTTAGTACGAGTATGGGGGCAGTTTTACTATTTTTCTTTATTGGCATGTTGGTATCTATTTTAATACTTTCAGGTGCAATACCAACTTTAATATATTATGGTTTAGATATTATGTCATCACGTGCTTTTTATTTATCTAGCTTTTTAATATCAGCTATAGTAGGAATTTCTATAGGGAGTAGTTTGACAACAGTTGCAACATTAGGAGTTGCTTTGATAGGAATTTCTAATGTTTTTGGGTTAAATCCAGCTATAAGTGCAGGGGCTATAGTTTCTGGAGCTTTTTTTGGAGATAAAATGTCACCTTTATCGGATACAACTAGTATTTCAGCTAGTATAGTAGGGGTTGATTTGTTTGAACATATTAAAAATATGATGTATACAACTGTGCCAGCTTTTGCTATATCTACAATATTTTTTTATTTATTATCACCTAATGATAAAATAGGGGATATATCAATCATACTAAAATTTAAAACAGATATTTCAAATAGTGGATTAATAAATCCTTTTTCTATTATAACTTTTATTCTTTTAATAATTTTATCAATATTAAAAGTACCAGCTATACCAACTATTATATATACTAGTATATTAGGGATTTTAGTATCATTTTTTAATTCAAGTTATAGTTTTGAAGAGATTTCTAAATTCCTGTTTTATGGATATTCAAAAGATGGTTTATCGGAAAATATTACATCACTTTTAAGTAGAGGTGGTATAAGCTCGATGTTCTTTACTATGAGTATAGTAATACTTGCATTAAGTTTAGGAGGCTTATTATTTGGTCTTGGCATCATACCAAGTTTACTTGATAGTATATCACATCTTTTAACAACACCTTTAAGAGCCACATTTTGTGTGGTTATTACATCTTTAGGTATAAACTATATAGTAGGAGAACAATATTTAAGTATTTTACTTTCGGGGAAAACTTTTAAACCTATTTATGATAGATTGGGATTGCATCCTAAAAATTTATCTAGAACTTTAGAAGATTCAGGTACTGTTATTAACCCTTTAGTTCCTTGGGGTGTTTGCGGTGTGTTTATAACAAGTGTTTTAGGTGTAAATACTATAGAATACATACCTTATGCTATATTTTGTTATTCAAGTCTTGTACTAACCTTATTATTTGGATTTACAGGAATTACATTGAGTAAGAAATAGGATACAACTACATGTTAATGATTTTTTTAACTTTTATTGAATAATATTTATCAATTTGATATAATAATTATGAAAACAATTAGAACTTAGGAGGAAAATAATGTCTTTAGTAGGAAAAGAAATACAAGAATTTAGTGCACAAGCATATAATCCAACAACAGAAGAATTTATAACTGTAACGGATAAAGATTTAAGAGGTAAGTGGAGTGTTATAATGTTTTATCCAGCAGATTTTACATTTGTATGCCCTACAGAATTAGAAGATTTACAAGAACAATATGATACTTTAAAATCTTTGGATACAGAAGTTTATTCTGTTTCAACTGATACTCATTTTGTACATAAAGCATGGCATGATCATTCAGATAAGATATCTAAACTTACATTTAAAATGATAGGAGATCCTAGTCATTTAATCTCTAAACAATTTGAAGTTTTAGATGAATCAGGATTAGCGCAAAGAGCAACATTTATAATAGATCCAGATGGTGTAGTTCAAGTAGTTGAAATAAATGCTGATGGAATAGGAAGAGATTCTTCAGTGTTAGTTGATAAAATTAAAGCAGGACAATTTATTAGAAAAAACCCAGGACAAGTATGTCCAGCAAAATGGAAAGAAACAGGTGAAACTTTAACACCAGGATTAGATTTAGTAGGTAAAATATAATGAGTATAATAGATTCTAGTTTAAAAGGACAACTTTCACAATATTTACAACTTTTAGAAAATAAGATTTCTATAGGTATGAGTTTAGATGAAAGTGAAAATTCAAAAAAATTAAGAGATTTCATTTTAGAAATTGTATCATTATCTGATAAAATTTCTGTAACTGAAGAAAAATCAAATTACACACCTTCATTTTCTGTAAATAGATTAGATGAAAAAACAGGTATAGAATTTGCAGGAATTCCTTTAGGTCATGAATTTGAATCTCTTGTATTAGCTTTACTTCAAGTAGGTGGGCGTAAACCTAAAATATCAGAAGAACAGTTTGCAAGAATTAAAGCTATAGATAAAGAATTAAAATTTGAAACTATAGTTAGTTTATCTTGTCATAATTGTCCTGATGTTGTACAGGCTTTAAATATATTATCAGTTTTAAATTCTAAAATTAGTCATACTATGATAGAAGGTGGAATGTTCCAAGAATTAATAGAAACTAAAGGTATTATGGCAGTTCCAACTGTTCTTTTAAATGGTGAGGAATTTGTTGCTGGTAAAACAAATCTTGATAAAATTCTTGATATGATAGCTGGACCTAAATCTGATGATAAAATAAAGGAAATAGCAAAATTAGATACTTTAATAATAGGTGGAGGACCAGCAGCGGCAACTGCAGCTATTTATCTTGCAAGAAAAGATTGGAATACAGCTATAGTTTGTGATGAATTTGGAGGACAAGTCAAAGAAACTTTAGGTATAGAAAATATCACTGGTACTAAATATACTGAAGGTCCTAAATATATGGCTCAAGTAAAAGAACATGTAATAGAATACAATGTTCCAATATTTGAAGGATATAAGGTTGAAAGTATAGAAAAAGGTGATGAATTTAAATCTAAGTTAAATAATGGAATAGAGATATTATCTAAAACTGTTATAGTTGCAACAGGTGCAAGATGGAGACTTTTAGGTATTCCAGGTGAAACTGAATTTAAAAATAAAGGAATAGCATATTGTGTACATTGTGATGGACCTTTATTTAAAGATAAAAAAGTTGCTGTTATAGGTGGAGGAAATTCTGGTATAGAAGCAGCTATTGATTTAGCCCCTATAGCAAAAGAAGTAGTAGTATTAGAATTTGCCGATACATTAAAAGCTGATGATGTTTTACAGGATAGAGCAAGATCATTAAGTAATATAGAAATAATAACTAATGCAGAAACAACATCTATAGATGGAGATAATAAGGTACAAGGTTTAACTTATACAGATAGAATATCTGGTAAATCTATTTCAAGAGATATAGATGGTTGTTTTATTCAAGTAGGGTTAGTTCCTAATACAGAATTTTTAGATAATAAAGTTGAAAAGACTAGAATGGGTGAAATTGTTGTTGATGGACAAGGTCAGAGTTCTATTGAAGGACTATTTGCTGCAGGAGATTGTACAAATACAGAATTTAAACAAATAGTAATAGCTTCTGGAAGTGGAGCTAGTGCAGCTCTTGGAGTTAATAATTATTTAGTTAGAAAAAAATAGTATAAAAAAACATATATCAATAAAATCAATAATAATGTTTGTTATTATAAAATTTAGAGATATATGTTTTTATTTTTTCTCTTTAACACTTAATAAAGTAACAGAACCTATTATTAATATAACCCCTATAATTTGTATAAAAGATATAGTGGTTGTTTTCATAATAAATACAGATATAAGAAGAGCTGTTATAGGTTCAAATGATCCAATAATTGCTGTAATATTTGGACGTATATATCTTGTACTTTCTAGGAAAAAGTAAAATGGTATTACATTTCCAAGTATAACATTAAAAGCAAATGCTGAAATAATATCAATTCTATTCATACTTTGTATAAAATTAACATGATTTGTAAATGGTGTAAGTGATACAGATCCAAGTAACATTCCAAGTCCTACTATCAAACACACATCATATTTAAAAAAGTTTTTTACATAGATTATATAAAATACAAAAGTCATTGCAGAAATTATACCCATAATTAATGCTCGTGGACTTACTGAAATATTTGATAAATTTCCATTAGTAACCATCAAAAACATTCCAAATAGTGCAACAAAACTTAAAAAAACTTCAGATTTTAAAGGTAATTTTTTATCTTTTATACTTAATAGTATTAATATAATTATAGGAGATAAAAATTGAAGTAATGTTGCAAATGGTGCATTTGAATATTCTATAGTCTTTGCAAATGTAGCTTGTAAAAGCATTACACCTATTACAGAATATATGATTAATTTTAATATTTCTTTTTTATTTGACATAAGTTTTTTAATATCATTATACCCGTTAATATATATAGAATAAGGTACTAGAATAAGTCCTGAAAATAGCATTCTATAAAGAACATAAGTGTTTGCTTCCATAGATGAATTGGTTAACATATACTCTGCAAAATTTCCTGATGCACCCCAACAAATTGCAGCCGTAAGTGCCATTATTATTCCTAAATTTATATTTTTTTCCATTTTTTCACCTCTAATTAATTATACTATATTTTGTATTAAAAATAAATTGGATTGAGAATATTTTTGATTTAGGATATAATAAGAATAATAATTATGAACTTAGAAAGGAGTAAATATGGAATTACTAAAGGTAGTAAATTTACATGCAGGAGTAGAAGAAAAAGAAATAATTAAAGGTTTAGATTTGACAATAAATAAAGGTGAAATACATGTGATAATGGGTCCTAATGGTGCAGGGAAATCAACGCTTGCTTCAATTTTAATAGGGCATCCTAAATATGAAGTAACTGAAGGTCAAATTATACTTGAAGGTGAAGAAATTCAAGAAGATGCAGTTGATGAAAGAGCTAGAAAAGGACTATTCTTATCTTTCCAATACCCAGAAGAAATACCAGGTCTTACAGTTGAAGATTTCTTAAGATCTGCAAGAGAAGCTGTTACTGGAGAAAAACAATACTTTGTTAGATTTAATAAATTATTGAAAGAAAAAATGGCAGAACTTAAGATGGATGAATCTTATGCTTCAAGATATTTAAATGTAGGATTTTCTGGTGGAGAAAAGAAAAAGAATGAAATACTACAAATGGCTATACTTGAACCAAAAATTGCAATACTTGATGAAACAGATTCAGGGCTTGATAGAGATGCTACCAAAATTGTGTTTGAAGGAGTTAAAACATTAAAAAGTACAGATAGATCAATGCTAATAATAACACATTATGATAAAGTATTAGATTATTTAGAGCCTGACTATGTTCATATATTAATGGATGGTAAAATAGTTAAAACTGGGGGTAAAGAATTAGTTGAATTTATAGAAGATAATGGTTATGAAAAATTAAAAGAAGCATTAAATGGAGAAACAAATGGAAATAACTAAAAAGACATATATAGCAGATATTGAGCGTGGAGTTTATGATATTAAAGATGAAATGAAACATAAATTCACAACAGGAAAAGGGTTAAATGAAGATGTTGTAAGAAAAATATCTGAGAAAAAAAATGAGCCTTCTTGGATGTTAGAAAAAAGATTAGAAGCACTAAGAATATTTAATTCAAAACCTATGCCAAATTGGTCAACTGATTTATCAGATTTAGATATAAATGAAATAGTGCACTATTTAGAAACTGAATCAGAAAATATGAATAATTCTTGGGAAGATGTTCCAGAGTATATTAAAAATACTTTTGATAGATTAGGAATACCTGAAGCTGAAAAACATAGTTTATCTGGAGTTGGAGCACAGTATGATTCAAATGTTGTTTATCATAGTTTAAATGAAGAACTTGCAAAACAAGGAGTAATATACACAGATATAGAAACTGCCTTAAAAGAACATGAGGATATTATAAAAAAATATTTTATGAGTCTAATAACACCTAATGATCATAAATTTGCAGCTCTTCATGGTGCAGTGTGGTCAGGTGGATCTTTTGTATATGTTCCTAAAGGTGTGCATGTTGAAAAACCATTACAATCATATTTTAGACTTAATGCATCAGAATCAGGACAATTTGAACATACTTTGATAATAGTTGAAGAAGATGCTTATCTTCACTTTATAGAAGGATGTTCAGCACCTAAATATTTTAAAAATGCACTACATGCAGGAGCAGTTGAACTATATGTTGCAAAGAATGCTAAACTTAGATATTCAACTATAGAAAACTGGTCTAAAAATTTATACAATCTTAATACAAAAAGAGCAATAGTTGAAGAAAATGGGACTATAGAATGGATATCAGGATCATTTGGATCTCGTGTTACAAATCTTTACCCTATGAGTATATTAAATGGTCCACATGCAGCTTGTGAATTTACTGGAGTTACATTCGCAGCAGCAGGACAATTCTTAGATACAGGATGTAAAATAATACATGCTGCACCTTATACTACTTCAAATGTTTCATCTAAATCAATTTCTAAAAATGGTGGAGGAGCATTTTATAGAAGTTTACTAAAAGTAGTTCCAGGTGCTCATCATTGTAAAGCAACAGCTGAATGTGAATCATTAATGTTAGATAATAACGGTTCAGCATCTCATACTATGCCTATAATCGAAGTAAACACAGATGATATAGATATAGGACATGAAGCATCAATTGGAAGAATAAGTGATGAAGCTATCTTTTATTTAATGAGTAGAGGATTAAGTGAAGATGAAGCAAAACTTATGATAATTAGAGGGTTTGTTGAACCCATATCAAAAGAATTACCACTTGAATATGCAGTTGAGCTTAATAAATTAATAGAATTAGAACTTGAAGGGACTATTGGTTAGGTGATAATATGGAAAAAAAATATTCAGAAAGAGTACAACAAACTATAGATTTATTAAAATCTGCAGTTGCAGAAGAAGCTAAAAAAGCTACACCTAAAAAACAAGATACGTCACTTTCTAAACCTAAATGGAATAGAATGAAATATGAAGTTCGTGGTGTTGATAGTATACAAGAATTTAATGGATTTAAATTTGAAAATCTTGATGTAGATGGTATTAGTATAAATGAAAATGTGAGTACTAATTTAAGAATAGGTAAATATTTTCAAAATGAAAGTGATAATTATGCTAATGTTAGAAAAAATATATTAATAGAAAAGGAAATTAAAGAACCAGTATTTTTAACATTTGAATTAGATAAAGAAAATCCTCATTTAGTTGATGTTTTAAATATACATATGAAAGAAAATTCAAGTTTAAAACTTTTTGTTATGTATAAAGGTTTAGATGAAGAATATACTTATCATAATGGATATATTAAAGTAAATGGAGAAAAAAATTCAAATTTAGATATTATAGTTATACAAACATTAAATACAAATTCTGAAAATTTCTTTGGTATGGATATACAAGTAATGGAAGATGCAACAGTAAACTATTATGGTGTTGAATTTGGTGGACATGCAAATGTTACATCAGTAAACTCTAATTTAAAAGGATTTAGAGCTAAATCTTTATTACAACCTATATATCTATCAGATAAAAATAGAAAAACAGATTATGAATATACTCTTAATTTTGATGCTAAAGAATGTGTAGCAGATATAGATTCAAGAGGAGTTACAAAAGATACAGCTGTTAAAGTATTTAGAGGTAATTTAGTATTTGAAAGATTTTCTTCAAAATCAGCAGGATCTGAATCAGAATTTTCTATACTTTTAGATAAGACAGTTAATGCACATTCTATACCAACATTATTCTGTGATGAAGATGATGTTATAGGTGCTCATTCTGCAAGTATAGGTAGAATAGATCAAGATAAATTACTATACTTAATGAGTAGAGGATTTAGTGAAAAAAATGCTAAAAAATTAGTGGTTGAATCTTCATTTGGACCTGTTTTTGATGCAATAGATAATGAAGATATAGTAAATGAATTAAAGGAAATTTTAGAAAGTAGGCTTTAATATGGAAAATATTAAGAATAAATTTCCAATATTTAATAATAAGGATATACACTATTTAGATACTGCTGCAACTTCTCAAAAACCAGAAAGTGTAATAGAATCTATTAAAGAATATTATGAAAATGAAAATGGTAATGCAGGTCGTGGTACCCATGAACTTGCCTTACTTAATAGTGCTATAGTTGAGACAACAAGAAAAAAAATAGCAGACTTTGTTGGTGTTTCTGATCCTGATTGTATAGTATATACTAAAAATACTACTGAAAGTTTAAACATATTAGCTTTTTCTTATGCTATGTATAATCTTAAAGAAGGAGATGAAATTATTCTTGCAATTTCAAATCACCATGCTAATATTGTTCCATGGCTTGAAGTTGCAAAGATAAAGAATATTAGATTAAGATATGTTTATTTAGATAAAGATGGAAATATAGATATTGATGAATTAATGTATATGTTGAATTCAAAAACTAAAATAGTAAGTATATCTGCTGTAGTTAATTCAACAGGAGTAATACAAAATTTTAAAGATATTTCTAAAATGAGCCATAGTGTAGGTGCTAAATTTATACTTGATTGTGCGCAATCTATGATACATTTTAAACATGAATTTGAAAAATGGGATGTTGATTTTGCTGTATTTTCAGGACATAAAATGTTTGCAAGTCAAGGTATAGGAATACTTTATGGTAAAAAGGAATTACTTAATATTACTAAACCTTTCATATTTGGTGGAGATATGGTTGAATATGTTACTGAAAGTAGTGCAGAATTCAAAGAAGTACCTCATAAATTTGAAGGTGGAACTTTAAATATATCTGGAATTAAATCATTATCAAGTGCGATAGATTTTATTGAAGATATAGGGTATGATAAAATTGAAGAAAAAGAAATAGAACTTATGAGATATTTACTTTTTTCTTTATCAAGACTTGATTTTGTAGAAACATATTATACAGAGACAGCAGATAGAGTAGCTATAGTTGCATTTAATGTTAAAGGAGTTCATTCTCATGATGTTTCCTTTATACTTGATAGCTATAAGGTAATGGTAAGGTCAGGACAACATTGCTGCGCACCTTTAATGAGATTTATGGGAATTAATTCTTGTTGTAGAATAAGTTTATCAATATATAACACAGAAGAAGATATAGATAAACTTATAGAAGGATTGGAAAAAGTAAAAGAAGTGTTTAAATAAAGGAATGAGTAAGTATGAATTATTAAAATTCATATTTACTCTTTTTTCTTTAAAGTTGTCTAAGATTATTAGAAAATTAGGGGGAGAGAAAGGGGAAGCATTATGGAATTAAAAGGAATAAGAACAGGAATAAGTGATTTTAAGACAATTATAGAAAAAGATAGGTGCTATTTTGATAAAACAAAATTTATTGAAGATATTTTAAAAGATGGATAAGTAATAAAATTGTTTACTCGTCCAAGAAGATTTAGAAAGCGAAGTAAAAAGTGGACTAACTCAGATAAAAGAAAAACAATATGATACTAAATTAAAAGAAAAGAATGTAGAAACTATTATACATGTTGCTATAGCTTTCTATAAAAAAGAAATAAAGGTTAGATATAAAGTAGGTTAGAAATAATCTACTTTTTAATATATTGTAAAATAAGGGCTATAAAATAGTTTGCTTATTTAAATTTTTTATGCTAGAATCTCAAATTTGAAAAAAT